>CAMHJT010000181.1 GCA_946185495.1 uncultured Clostridiaceae bacterium
AGTGGAGAAGGAACTGGCAGGCTTGGAGGAGCTAAGATTGTTTTGTGCAACATATAAGAATGATGTATTAAAGAAGGAGAGCTGTGTTATCAGATTTGATTTAAATATATTCCAAAACTGGTATTATTGGCCGAAAATGATTTGCGATGATGGAGAAGACGGTGCTTTTGATATAGAGGCTATGTTTCCTGATGTTATTAAGGTATGGGAGGACGACGAGATTGAAGTTCGTCTGAGAAATGAGAAAATACTGTTATTTGAGAAATGCTATCCGCAAATCCAAAAGAAAAAGAATGAGGAGCTCGAGAGTAAAACAAGAAAACTGGATCGATTATACGAGGAGTATGGTAAGCTGGTATACGATTTTAAGAATAATAGATGCGCTTTATAAGATCGACTATTATCTGGCGCATGAGGAGGAGCGGGCAAAGATCGCGTGTAACGCCAGAGAGAAGATGTGGAGCGAGTTCACCTATGAGAAACAGATCGGGCGGATGCTGGAGGTTGTGAGGGAGGAGGCCTGAAGAATGGGAACCTATTTGAACCTGGGGAATGCCGGATTTGTAGAAATGCTGCAATCTGATTATGTGGATAAGACGGGAATGATCAGCCTGATCAACAGCACGATCGGAACCAAGCAAAAGCTTACCTGTATCAGCAGGCCCCGCAGATTTGGGAAATCCTATGCGGCACAGATGCTGTGCGCATATTATGATAAAACCTGTGATTCTCATGAGTTGTTTGCAAAGTATGCGATTGCGCGAGATCCGAGTTATGAGAAACACATGAATCAATATCATGTCATAAATTTGGATATTTCAGGGTTTATTTCTGAAGCGAAACAGCTGAAAACACCGCTTTCTGATATTCCTGCTGCGATCCATAAATGTATGCTGGACGAGCTGAAAAGCCTTTCAGCGGAATTGGCAGGTGTCACATCACTAAATAACGGACTATTGAAGCTTGTGAGAAATACCAAGACAAAGATTGTGTTTATTATAGATGAGTGGGATTCGCTGATCAGGGAAGCGACGGATGATCCAGACACACAGGAAATATATCTAAATCTGCTCAGGGGATGGTTTAAGAACAATAATTTTACTCCGGAGGCGGTAGCGGCAGCTTATATGACCGGGATTTTGCCGATCAAGAAACAAAAAGGACAATCGGCGGTTTCCGATTTTGAGGAGTATTCCGTTATAAAGCCAAGAATATTTGGACAGTATGTCGGGTTTACAGAAAAAGAGGTAAACCTTAACGGTACACGGTACCAGAGATCCCTGAAAAAATGAGAGAGCTTAAGAGGAGGATAAGGAAATGCTGCAAGGAAAAACCGCCGTTATCACCGGCTGCAACCGGGGAATCGGCAAGGCGATATTGGAAGATTTTGCAAAACACGGAGCGGATGTCTTCGCTGTGATCCGGAAGGAGAATCCGGCCTTTTCGGAGGAATGCAGGGAACTGTCAGAGAAGTACGGCGTATCGATCGATATCGTATATGCGGACTTTTCGGAGGAGGAGCAGGTGAAGCAGGCGGCGAAGGAGATCCTGAAGACGAAGAAGCCGGTGGATATCCTGGTCAATAATATCGGGATTGGCAATCCGCTGTCCCTGCTTACGATGACGAAGATGGAGACGGTCAGGGAGGCTTTTCAGGTCAACCTGTTTTCCGGCCTGCTGCTGGCACAGCAGATCAGCAAATCCATGATGCGCAGAAAATGCGGGAGCATCATTTTTATTTCCTCTTCGGCGGCCTATGACGGGGGCGCCAATGTGGAGTATTCGGCGAGCAAGGCTGCGGTGATCGGAGCGGCCAGGAGGCTGGCCGTGGAGCTTGGTCCCTTTGGGATCCGCAGCAACGTGGTGGCGCCGGGACTGACCGCCACGGATATGGGCAATTCCATGCGGCCGGAGGATGAGGCCATCGCGCTTACGAAGAATGTGATGAAGCGCAAGGGGGAACCGGAGGAGATTGCGGACGCGGTAGTATTTCTGGCATCTGACATGTCGAGGTTTATGACGGGACAGGTGCTCAGAGTAGATGGAGGGCTGTTGTGATGATCAGGGTTGCGGATTATGTGATGAAGAGGCTTCGGGAGGAACAGATCTCCCATCTGTTTTATGTGCCGGGAGGCCAGTGCGTGTATCTGATGGACGCGTTAAGGAGGTCGGAGCTTACGGGGGTGGGAACCCATCATGAGCAGGCTGCGGCCATGGCTGCGGTTGCCTATTCCCAGTATACGGAGAATCTGGGAGCCTGCCTGGTGACCACCGGGTGCGCGGGAACCAATACGATGACGGCGGTGCTCCATGCATGGCAGGACAGCATTCCGGTGGTATTCATATCCGGGCAGCAGGCGGTGGAGCAGACCACACATGCGTCCCTGCTGCCGCTAAGACAGATCGGGGTACAGGAGGCAGACATTGTCAGGCTGGTGGAGCCCATCACGAAATATGCAGTGATGCTGGAGGATCCCATGGACATCGCATACGCGATGGATATGGCGTTTCTGGCGGCGCGGAGCGGGCGGCAGGGACCGGTGTGGCTGGACATCCCGCTGCCGGTACAAAACGCCATGGTGGATGAGGAGAAGCTGGAGCGGTTTGATCCGGAGAGCCGGAGAAACGGGGACGGAATAAGCGTGTCCGGAGAGCCTTCTGCCTGTTTCGAAGATGGGAAAGACCAGGCATCCGATTTACCGGAAGAGGAAGGAATGGACATGCTGCGGAAAAGCGAGGTACACTGGATCAGTGAGAAGACGCCGCTGCCGTCTGTTCCGGGGCTGAAGGATGAGGATGCGGCATATATCAGGGAGGCTCTGGGAAAAGCGGAACGGCCCGTAATCTTTGCCGGACACGGCGTGCGGAGTGCAAAGGCGGTGGAGGCGCTTCGAAGGTTCGCGGAGCAGTACCAGCTTCCGGTCGTATTTACCAGATTCTCCATGGACATTCTGGAATACGCGCATCCCTGCAATATGGGCGTTGTGTGTTCGGTCAGTGCCAACCGGTACGCCAATTTCATCATACAGAATGCTGATCTGGTGTTTGGCATCGGCTGCCGCCTGTCCATTGACACGACGGGACCTGCCCAGGATCAGTTCGCGAGGGCGGCGGTAAAGATCGTGGTGGATATCGACGCGTCTGAGCACTGCAAGCAGGGCGTGCCGATTGACCGTCTGGTGGTGGCAGACGCGGGAGATACATTGGAGAAGCTTTCTGAAAGTGAGATCAGAATGGATGCGGACAAGCTTGGAAGATGGATGGATACCTGCCGCCATTGGAAGGAGATTTTTCCTGCCTATGAAGCGGAGGCGCGGGAGAAGGAGCCGCTGGATTTCAAGTTCTTTCTGGATGAGCTGCAGGCCGTGAAGCCGTCGCCTGTGACCTATTTGTCTGACGCAGGCTTTACGGGAGCCATCGTTCCGGCCAACTGCAGGCTGGAAAGGGGAGACAGGATGATCCATGCCTATGCCCAGGGTGAGATGGGTTTTGTGCTGCCGGGGGCTTTCGGCGCGGCGTGCGCGGCACCGGAATCCACCGTGGTTGCGATTTCCGGGGACGGCTCTATTATGATGAACCTGCAGGAGCTTCAGACGCTGGTGCGGAATGCCTTTAATATCAAGCTGATCATCAACAATAACAACGGGTATTCCGGGGTGCGCCACGGGCAGAAGGCGCATTTCCGCGGCAAGTCCATCGGAACGGATCCGTCAAACGGGCTGGATTTTCCGGACTTTTCCAAGGTGGCGCGGGCGTTTGGCATTCCCTATGTCCGCATAGAGAAGACTGCGGAGATCAGGGAAAAATTATCCGGGATGTTTGCAGAAAAAGGCCCCTGCATCTGCGAGGTGTTCAGTGATCCGGATCAGTACGACCTGCACAACGCGCTGGTGATGTACGGCAAGAGGAAGTTTGGCTTCCGCCCCATCGAGGACCAGTCCCCATTTCTTGACAGGGACACATTTTTCAGAGAAATGATCATTGAACCGATGGAGACGAGCTACGGAAAACCGGTGTGATGCGTATGTGAGCAGGCACATCGATGATGCGGCAGGATTGCGTTCGCAGCCCTGCGGATATAAACGATACGGAGGAAGGGTTATGGGCAAACAGATCGAACTGCTGGACTGCACGCTGCGGGACGGCGCTTACATTACGGAATCACATTTCGGCACGCCCGCGATCAAAGGGATCATCAAGAATATGCAGGACGCGAGGGTGGATATCATTGAGTGCGGCTGGCTCAAGGACAAGGCACATGAGCCAGGCACCAGCTTTTATCATGTGCCCTCTGATCTGGAGCAGTATCTGCTGGCGAAGGATCCGGGGATCACCTATGTGGCGATGATCGACTGGGATCGGTATGACACAACGGGCCTTCCGGAATATGACGGAAATTCCATCGATGCGGTGCGGGTGGTATTTCCGCATGGAAAGCACCGGGAGGGCGTGGAGGCAGGAAGAAGGATCCGGGAAAAAGGATATCAGGTATTTTTCCAGGCGGCGAATACCCTGGCCTACAGTGATACGGATCTGCACGATCTTGCCGCGTATATGAATGATTTCAAGCCGGTTTCCGTCTCCATTGTGGACACCTTCGGTGCCATGTTTGAGGATGATCTGGATCGGATACTGGACAGGCTGCATGCGGAGCTTTCCCCGGAGATCCGTCTGGGATTCCATTCCCATAACAACCAGCAGCTTGCTTTTGCCCTCTCCATGCATTTTGTGGAGCGCTGTGTCGGTCTCGGAAGAAAATGCATTGTGGACGCCACGCTCTGCGGCATGGGACGCGGCGCGGGCAATGCCACGACAGAGCTGGTGGCGAGCTATCTCAACCGCAGACAGCACGGCAGCTACGACCTGGATGCGGTGATGGATGCGATTGACAAATATATGCAGGAATTTCAGGAGCGGTACACATGGGGCTACTCCACGCCGTATTTTATCGCGGGAATGTACCAGTGCCATGTGAACAATATCGCGTACCTTTTGAACAACCACCGCACGAACGCACATGATATGCGCAATATTATCGCCTCCCTGTCCCA
>CAMHJT010000182.1 GCA_946185495.1 uncultured Clostridiaceae bacterium
ATGGGAACGTGGATACCAGTGGCAACAGCGTAAGTTACGTTTCTGGGGGTGTACGGCCTGCTTTGCATGTTTCTCTTTCTTCTCTGTCCGAGGTGAACTATGCCGGAACTGTGACTGCCTGTGAGGACGGAACTGTGACATACCAGGAACCGGAGGAGCCAAAGACGGAGGCATCGAAGACAGAGGAGCCAAAGACAGAGACACCGAAGACGGAAGCCCCGGTTTCTGCCACAGAGCAGGCGGGGCATTCACAGGAATCCACAACCCGGATGCAGGAACGTCCGGTTCCATCAGGCACCACAGAGCAGAGGACGGACTCGGCGCAGCCCGCAAGGAAGCAGGCTGTGATCAGCGCAAAGTCCTATAAAAAAGAGTTTGGCTGCAAGCCATTTTCACTGAATGCAAACTGCGGCAGCGACGGGAAGCTTTCCTACAGGAGCAGCAACAAAAAGGTGGCAGCCGTCTCAGCCAAGGGGAAGGTGACGGTCAAGGGGATCGGCGAGGCGAAGATTACGATTAGCGTGCCGCAGACCGCAGGGTATGAGAAGGCGGAAAAGACGGTAACGGTCAGGGTGATTCCCGGCAAGGTAAAGGGATTTTGCATTCCGCCAATGGATGATTTAAACAAGCGCAAAATGCTCTTTGTCAAGTGGAAAAAACTGTCCGGTGTTACAGGATATGAGATCCGGTGGTCTGCGAAATCCTTTTCAAGTAAAAATTACAAGGGTGGAAAGCTATCTGCGTCGGCACAGAAATATGATATTGCCAATTTTGACGAGGTAAAGAAAATGAATGCAAAATATTATTATGTAAAGATCAGGGCGTATAAAAAGCGCGGGGGAAAGACCTGTTACGGGCAATGGACAAAGCTGAAAATCTCAGGCGGCGCCAGGACAAGGTGAATGTAGTACCTGCTGAATAAATACGAAGGCTATTTTATAATTCATGGTTGATAAAAGAACATATGTTTGACGTAATAATCGTATTCAGAATAAATTAGAGAATAAAGGAAGGTATTATGTATGACGGCACACAGCGTTACCTTTGTCGTGACTGCAGAAGATCTTTCATTCCAAGCTCGCATTCCGTTACGTCGCGAACCAGAAAACGGCTGTCAGTCTGGGTGAATTATCTGCGGTGCATGATGGATAAAAAAAGTTGTCAGAAACGGCAGAGGAATGTCAGATCTGTGTATCTACTTCTTTTGCCTGGAGACACAAGATCCTGGATGCCGTTCACGAGCTAGCCGATTAGGTATTCCTTGACGGAACAGTGGAAACCGATGAAACTTTTTTCAACGTTTCCTATAAGGGAAACCATACAAAAAGCGGGAACTTTACCATGCCCAGACCGGCACATAAAAGGGGAAACTCTGTTCATACCAAGGGGGCACACATTGTAAGAGGAGAGATGAGAGGAAAAATGAGAGGAAAAATGAGAGGAAAAATAAGAGAACACATAAGAGAGCGTAAGAACCGAAAGAAAACAATAACAAAGCTTGTGGTATTTCTATGCATGGTGCAGCTTGCCTGGGCCTGTCCGGCCGGGGCGGCTGTAAAAAAGCCGGCAAAACCGTCAGCCCCATCGGTTCAGGTTGATGATGAGGGAAGGGTTTATGTGGAAATGAAAGGAAGCGAGGTATCGAAGACGGATGGCTACGCGGTTTATCTGGCTTCGTCTCCGGATGGAACGTATGAGAATGTGGACCAATGGTCGGCGGGCTACGACGACATGTTTCCCGAAACCTGTGTCTGTGAGCTGTGGTCATTTCCGAAGGTTCCGGGGAAATACTATGTGAAGGTCAAGACCTTCAACCGGACAAAGAAATGGAAATACAAGTACAGTGATGCTTCTGACGTCGTTTCCTTTGAGTGGGCATGGAAGGCAAAGGCGGAACCTGCAGGCGTGCAGATGGTAAAGCTGCACGCGGATTCGGCGAAGGCACCCATGGACAGCGCGGCTGCGGGGAAAGATCCGCAGGAGTATGAGATCTGCCGGAGCATATCTGAAAATGACGGGTTTTCTGTTATTTCCAATATCAGCGGGGAGCAGGTCACATATTCCGGCATTTCTTATGAGGATACAGATGCTGCGATGGGAACGGAATACTATTATAAGGTGCGCGCGCTGTTTTATGACGAAGAAGCTTACGAACGGTATCTGTATCCGGAGGAGGATGACTGGACTCCTTTAGAAGAAACAGGCGGATACGCCGATCCATCTTCAAGTGCGCTGTCAGAACCCGGCAGAGGTACAACGCCTGCCGCGCCGGAGGAATCCATGAGCGGGACGGATTCTGTCAGGACGGAGCAGATGATATCTGATACGGCTTCCCGGCAGGCAGAAAAGCCGCAGCCGCTGTATGTCATGGAGACAGAGGTGACGAAGGGGCATCCGGGGCCGCTGTCCACGTCCTCCCTTCAGTCAAAGGCAGGGAAGAATAACAGGCTGAAGCTTTCGTGGAAAGCGGTGAAGGGAGTGGACGGGTATTACCTTTATCAGCTGACAGGAAGCGCGGCAAAAAAGACAAAGATCGCGAAGGTGTCAGGAGGAAAAAGCACCTACACATGGAAAAAGCGTGAGCACGCGAAAAGATATCAGGTGGTGATCGTTCCCTATATGACAGTCAATGGAAAAGAGGTGACGGGTGCCGACAGCGCTGCGTTTACGGCTGTCATGAATTATTATACCAGTCCGTATGACAATAAAATAGAACGGTTTTTTGGCAAAAATGCGTCAAAAAAATTTGATAAATATGAGCAGAGCCGCCATGAGGGAACGGAGTATTACAGCTCGGAATCTGCTGCAAGAAAGCAGATACAGACAATCTGGATCCGGGTATGGGATTTCCAGAAAGGAAAATCAGGAAAGAAGGTTACAAAACGGGTTTCGCTCACCGTCCACAAGAAGGTGGCGCCGTCCCTGAAAAAAGCATTTGATGAGATTTACAATGGAAAGGAAAAATTCCCCATACATTCCATCGGGGGATTTTCATACCGCTGGGGGCAGCATGGGGTAGGACTGGCCGTGGATATCAATCCAAATGAAAACGCGCAGTTCAAGGACGGGAAGGCTGTCTGCGGAAGCTATTACAGGCCGGGCAAGGATCCCTATTCCATTCCGGAGGACGGGGAGGTCGCGCGTATTTTGTGGAAATACGGATTTACACAGCTTGTGGGAGATTATATGCATTTTTCCTATTTTGGGACATGATGAGCCCTCCGCTGCAAATAAACGATCCTCTGGAGCCTGTGTATTGGCTGAAGGATGAACTGTTGCTAAAAGACAAAAAAAGACAAAAAAGTTGCGGGAAATATAAAAAAAGGCTTGTAGTTCTTGATACACTGTGATATAATACCATTCGTCTAAAAAATCACAGCGATGGATTTCGGGGGTGGTGCAACACGGTAGTCAGAACGCGGACGCGGTGCTGTTTTCCCGAAGCGGAAGTCGCTGGAAGAAAAACCAGGAGGTATATTATGAGCGTTATTTCAATGAAGCAGTTGCTGGAGGCAGGTGTTCATTTCGGACATCAGACAAGAAGATGGAACCCCAAGATGGCGGAGTACATCTATACGGAGAGGAACGGCATCTACATCATCGACCTGCAGAAGTCAGTAGGCAAGGTGGATGAGGCGTATGAGGCAGTGAAGAAGTGCGCAGCTGAGGGCGGCAAGATCCTGTTCGTAGGTACGAAGAAGCAGGCACAGGATTCCGTGAAGTCAGAGGCTGAGAGATGCGGAATGTTCTATGTGAATGAGAGATGGTTAGGCGGCATGCTGACCAACTGGAGAACTATCGCTACCCGTATTGAGACTCTGAAGAAATACGAGAAGATGGAAGAGGACGGCGTATTTGATGTGCTTCCCAAGAAGGAAGTCATCAAGATCCGCAAGGAGATGGACAAGCTGCAGAAGAACCTGGGCGGCATCAAGGAGATGGGCGGCGCGCCGGATATGATTTTTGTTGTAGATCCGCGCAAGGAGCGCATCTGTATCCAGGAGGCACATTCCCTGGGTATTCCGCTTGTTGGTATCGCTGATACCAACTGTGATCCGGAGGAGCTTGACTATGTGATCCCAGGCAATGACGACGCGATCCGCGCAGTGAAGCTGATCGTTGCGAAGATGGCTGACGCTGTCATTGAGGCAAATCAGGGCGTTGACGCTGAGAGTTCAGAGTCAGAGGAAGCAGTAGCTGAAGCATAATATTTGGAGGATAGAGGAATGGCTATTACAGCAAGCATGGTAAAAGAACTGCGTGAGCAGACCGGAGCAGGCATGATGGACTGCAAGAAGGCGCTTACCGCTACAGATGGTGATTTTGAGAAGGCAATCGAGTTCCTGCGTGAGAAGGGACTTGCTACAGCACAGAAGAAGGCCGGCAGAATTGCGGCTGAGGGTATCGTGGCAACCACGATCAAGGAAGGTGACAAGACAGCAGCGATCGTTGAGGTGAATGCTGAGACAGACTTCGTTGCGAAGAATGAGGTATTCCAGACCTATGTGAAGGAGGTTGTGGAGCAGGCTGCTGATTCTTCAGCAACAGATATCGAGGCGTTTAAGGCAGAGCCGTGGGCGCTTGATACGTCCATGACTGTTTCTGAGAAGCTGGCTGCCATGATCGCGAAGATCGGCGAGAACATGAACATCAGAAGATTTGAGAAGATCGTTTCCGAGGACGGTATTGTCGTATCCTACATTCATGCAGGAGGCAAGATCGGCGTACTGGTTGAGGCACAGACCGACAACAACTCCGACGCTGTCAAGGAAGCGCTGAAGAACGTGGCAATGCAGATCGCGGCGCTGAGCCCCAAGTATATTTCAACGGACGAGGTTCCGGAGGATTACAAGGAGCATGAGAAGGAAATTCTGATGGCACAGGCCAAGAATGATCCGAAGAATGAGGGTAAGCCGGAGAACATCATCGAGAAGATGATCATTGGCCGTCTCAACAAGGAGCTCAAGGAGGTATGCCTGTTAGAGCAGGAGTATGT
>CAMHJT010000183.1 GCA_946185495.1 uncultured Clostridiaceae bacterium
CTCATATACCAGGTAAAATCCAGCACAAACTGGGACAGCTCCCGCCCCTGCCAGACCACCTCGTCGACCACCTTAAGCGCCCCCATGGTATCCCCGGCAGCCACCTGCCGCAGCAGCCGCTCAAACACCTCCACATCAACCGCGCCCAACACCTCCAGCACCTTATCATAGGTCAGCTTCTGTCCCAGATAAAACGCGATGCACTGATCCATGAGGCTTAACGCGTCACGCATGGAGCCATCCGCCGCCTTCGCAACATACCGGACAGCCTGCTCCTCCGCCTCAATCCCCTCCCGGCCGAGCAGCTCCGAGAGCCTCCCGTGGATCGTCTCCAGGCTGATGCGCCGAAAATCATACCGCTGGCATCTGGACACGATGGTGATGGGAATCTTGTGCGCCTCCGTTGTCGCCAGAATAAAGATCACATAGGAGGGCGGTTCCTCCAGTGTTTTCAGCAGCGCGTTAAACGCCCCGATGGAGAGCATATGCACCTCATCGATAATGTAGACCTTATATTTCCCCTCGGTAGGGGAATACTGCACCTCCTCGCGGATCTCGCGGATATTGTCCACGCCATTGTTGGAGGCCGCATCGATCTCGATCACATTTAAGGAGCTTCCGTCCCGGATCGCCCTGCAGGAAGCGCACGCGTTGCAGGGACTTCCATCCTCTAACGGATGCTCACAGTTCACCGCCTTGGCAAACAGCTTCGCCACCGTCGTCTTGCCGGTGCCCCTGGTGCCGCAGAACAGATAGGCATGGCCGATCCTGTCATGCGTGATCTGGTTCTTCAGCGTGGTCACGACGTGCTCCTGACCCTTGACCTCTTCAAATTCGTCCGGCCGCCACTTCCGGTATAGGGCCATGTATGACATATGCTTCACATCCTGTTCTGCTAAATTTTTACGCTGCCACGCTGCTCCTTTTTACAGGCACAGCCGGCATTTCCTCACGCGAATGGCAAAATGCTGGTAACTGCCAGCTCTTCATCACAGACACAGCCGGCATCTCCCTACGCGAAAGAGAAAATGCTGTCGAGCATCCGCAGGGTCTTGAAATTGCCCTTGGCCGAAATCTCGCCCGCCATAAATCCCTTCTGGAAGGTGGTCCTTCCGTTCAGGATATCCTGCAGTACCTTGGAGGTTGTCCTCAAAATCACATCCGCCTCCTTGCTGCCCGTATAGAAGCACTTGAGCTTCTCCGTCGTGGCTTCCAGGTGCAGGATCTGGTCTCTGTCCGAAATGATGATGGCGTAGGACGCGTTGAAGGTCGGATCCGGCCTGTAATGCTCCATAAAGGCGTCAATCACCGGATTGTGATCCTCTTTGTCATCGTCAGGCAGCTTCGCGTAAGGCTCTCCTGCCCTGGATTCCGGTTCCGGCGCAGGCTCCTCCCCGCCGCTTAACATCTGCTTGAACATGGCGGACAGCTCCTCGATGTCCTCCTTCTGCTGCCGCACATAATTCTCATTGCTCGCAAACCTTGAAAGCTGCTCGCTCTCCTGAGGCGTCAGCTCTATGGTCCTCGTCTTCAGGATATTGGTCTTAACCGCCAGATTGCTGGTGGGCAGATTCATCATTTTCTGGTTGATGGACCGGTACAGCGACTCCGTCTTCTTCTCTATGATCATGCGGTAGCTGTCATTCTTCTCAAACTGATCCGTATTCTCCACATAGGCCGCAAGCCCGGTAAGCGGTATCCCGCCCAGCATCTCCCAAGCTTTTACAAGGCTTAGCTCCGCGTCTCTCTCCCCGTAGGTGGTGGCCATCACCACCGGAAGCATATAGGTACGGCTGATCTGCTGCTTGTCCGCGTAGAGCCAGCACATATCCAGGAACTGCTGCATATATCCGCCGATCCCGAACCACTCCACTGTCGTGCCGAGTATGATCCCGTCCACGCCTTTTAATGTGGCCGGCAGCGTGGAGATGGCACTGCGGTCCTCATAGATATTGTACCGGTTGACCTCTACCCGCAGCTCCTTCAGAACCTCCGTCATCTTGTTGAGCACATAAATCGTGGGATCCTCAATCACTCCCCGTCCGCCATAGTAAATATTGACCTTCGTACAACACACCTCCCCGCCGCAATCCCGCGCGAAATAATCCTGTCCTAAGTATAGCTGAAAATCTCCCAATTTACAACATCGAACTTGCGAAACTGTTGTCGGGGCGGTTTTCTCCGCTTTTATATATTTCCGCAGCATCTGAAATGACAGGAAACAAAAAAAGCAACCGCCTTTGCCGAGGTACCAGGTTGCTTTCTTTGTAACCATCAACTTAGGCAGAACCGCCACCGGGTAATGCCTGTTTTGCTTTTTATTATACTCTTTTCCATGCATTTTTCAAGCCCTTTTTCATTTTTCAACCTCCACAAATTTATCTTGACACACAAATATGGGATTTGTTACAATCAAAACAGATTAAATCTGACCGGAAAACACATACATTTGACCGAAAGGAGCAGCTCACTATGAGAATCAAAACCAAGTCCGGATTATGGGAGGTAGGCTATGTGACCTACGACAATTTATCCCTGTTTGCAGACACATTGAACGAGAAGACCTCGATCACGATTGTCTATAAGACGATGTTTGAGGCATTGTCTGCCTATGAAAAATTGTTCAAGGAAGGGTCGCTGGATGCCTGCGACCATGAGTGCAGGGTATGGAACCGTTCCGGGGAATAACCTGATGCCGAAAAGCAAGCCAATATGCCGGGCTGACGATGATCAGCCCGGCTTCTTTTTTGCCGCTGTTGTTCAGGGGATACGATCAGGATACGCCAGCTTCATCCGCCGCGCAGCTTTCTTCATGTCAGCTTCTTCAGGAAATGCCCGTCGATCCGGACGCCCTCCGTCTCCACAATGAACGCCTGCGGATCATGGCTCCTCAGGATTCCCTTCAGCCGGTTCACCTCATATTTGCTCACAAAAATCATGAAGATCTTCACCGAGTCCCCTGTAAAAATGCCGCTTCCGTTAATCTCTGTCATGCCCCGGTGCAGGCGGCTCATCACCTCCACCTCCATGGCCTTTGTGTCCTGAAGCTTCGTGATCACCATCACCTGGCTGCTGATGTTCTGCGTGTGGATGCGGTCTGCCGCAATGGAATTGAACACCGAGTAGATCAGGGAATAGATTACAGTCGGTATATCAAATAAAAACAGCATGATCGTGTAGAGAATGATATTGGCGCACAGGCCGAACTGGCCCACGCTTCCCTTGCCCCTGGTGGCGATGACCAGCATTCCGATGATATTCATGCCGCCGTCGCAGGCGCCCATCCACAGGATCATTCCGATGCCCGAACCGCAGATCAGGCCTGCGATCATTGTGTTGGCCATCGTGTCATCCAATACCGGCGCGGACGGGATCGGCACCACTGACAGCAGGATCATGATCGCCGTGATCGCGATGATGGTCTTGACAATAAACCGCCGCCTCATTTTCTTCACCGCCAGCAAAATCCCCGGCACATTCATCAGATAATACAGGATACCGGAAATATTGAAGCCTCCAAAGTTAAATCCTGCTCTCGCCAGCAGGTCCTGAATGAGCTGCGCAAATCCCATCAGCCCTCCGGAATACAGCTTAAGCGGCCGCAGGAAACAGTTCATTCCCACCGCATAGACCAGCGCGCCAAGTAGGATCACGGGAACCTTCAGGCTCTCCCTTTTTGCCGCGCTTACGCCCTGATCTTTTTTCTCAATGCGCTCCTCCTCCCGGATCACCAGCTCCTCTATCGTTTTTTCTTTCTTCACGGACCTCCCCCTCCTCTCACTCATCAAAGACATGCTTCTGTAAAGTCTCTTTTCTTCCTATCCTTCCGCCGCAGCCCTCTTTCCTCTCACTCATCAAAGACATGCTTCTGTAAACTCTCTTTTCTTCCTATCCTTCTGCCGCGGCTCTCCTTCCTTTCACTCATCAAAGACATAACCCTTTACTTTTTTATAGCGCAGCAGCTTTTTCCCTTCCGGGGTATAAAACTGCAGTCCGTTCTTTTTTGCGTAGTCATACGCCGTGCTCTTCTTTCCCGCCGTGATCCGCGTCTGTTTCACCGAATACACGTAGTACATGTCATCCATGTAATACGGACCAAACCGGAATCCCAGCGATCTTCTTCTGATCTTCACCCGGTCGGACAGGATCCTCCATTCCTTTACATGCTCACATCCGGCAAAGGCGCAATCCCCGATCTCCGCGACCTGCGCCGGAAACGTCACCGTTCCCTCCAGCGGGACGCGCAAAAATGCGTATCCTCCGATGTATGTCAGACTCTCCGGAAACCGGATAGATGTAAGCGGCAGCCTGTAAAACGCACTGGCACCGATCCGTAAAAGCCCCTCGTTTAAGATAACCTCCTTAAGGGCCGGTGCGCCGGCAAAGGCCTGCGACGCGATCTCCTTTGTATCCGGGTGCAGCGTGTAGGACACCGCATTCCGGTCAAAGAATTTATACAAAATGCTGTGATCCCTGCTGTACAGCACCTGATCCTCCACCCGGTAGTAGGGATTTTCCTCCGGCACCTGCAGGGACACCACGTCACCGGTGTTTTCTAACAGATAAAGCCTGGTCCGTTTTCCCAGGCAGATCCGCTCCGGGGAAAAACAATAGCCATGCCACTCTTCCACCGTATCCGGCAGCACCAGCTCTGTCACCGCATCATCCGTGTAAAACATCCAGCCCTCAGACGCGAGGGAGGTCACTACGCCGTCCCCGATCCGTTCCGGGATCACAAGCCTTCCCTTCGCGCCCTCGACGGAGCGGATGCTGACAACGCCCTTCTGATCCATCACATAATGGTAAGTGCCGTTCTCCGACTTCCAGTCCCTGACGATGCGGGACATTGTCTTCTCCCTGGATTCCTCCCGAAAGGTCAGCCTGCGTGTTGTTTTATGATACCGGCTGATGCTGCCCGCGCCGGATTTTCCA
>CAMHJT010000184.1 GCA_946185495.1 uncultured Clostridiaceae bacterium
AACTTTCTTTGACATAATGATATCCTCCGTTTTAAATTTTGCGGACTGCCGAATCCCCGGCCGTTCCAATACACAAAATTCATCCTCCTGCCGTGTATAACCCAATCTCCGGATCGCAATTCAGCCCGTCACGCAATCTGCTAACATGATATCATATTTTTGTGTAAGTTGCAACCAAATCTGCCATCCTGACAGGGAAAATTATCACTATCGGGGGTAACAGTTCCTTCAGAAAATACACAGGCTCCCGCAGGATAGTTTATTTGCAACGGAGGGCTATTAGTGAACGCCGGCCCCTGGTGGGATGACGAAGGAGGTGAACCCGGCACCGTTGCGTGGGCAACTAAGCGCAAGCGTGTCCAAAGTGTAAATATACTATCCGTCGGGAGCCGTCCGGCATGTAACAGATCAGTCAAGGTCTGACCTATTTCGATTTCTTTTTTCTTCGTTTGGAAGGAGCTTTGTGCATATTTCTGGGCGGGATCAGACACTTCTTTTCAAATCCGATCAGATCCTGCCTTCCGGCCTTTACCAGAGCCTCCCTTACCAGCTCGTAGTTTTCCGGACGCCTGTACTGGATCAGCGCGCGCTGCATCGCCTTCTCATGGGGATCCTTCGGGACATAGACGGGCTGCATGGTGCGCGGATCCAGCCCTGTATAGTACATGCATGTCGAGATGGTTGACGGCGTGGGATAAAAATCCTGCACCTGCTCCGGCATGTAGCCGAGATCCCGGATGTATTCCGCAAGCGCGACAGCCTCCGCAAGGCCGGAGCCCGGATGGGATGACATCAGGTACGGCACAAGATACTGTTTTGCTCCCTGCTTTTCATTAATCCTTTCAAACCTCCGGACAAATTTCCGGTACACCTCGTTCCCCGGCTTGCCCATCAGACGCAGCACCGGATCCGCAATGTGCTCCGGCGCCACCCGAAGCTGTCCGCTGATGTGGTAACGGCAGACTTCCCTCAGAAAAGTCTCATCCGGATCCGCCATGACATAATCGAACCGGATTCCAGACCGGATAAAAACCTTCTTGACGCCCTTTATCTGCCTCAGGCTGCGCAATAGCTTCAGATAATCCGAATGATCCGCCTTCATATTGCCACAGGGCTTGGGGAACAGGCACTGCCTGTCAGGACAGACGCCCTTTTCCATCTGCTTTTCGCAAGCCGGAGCCCTGAAGTTCGCGGTAGGACCGCCCACGTCATGAATATACCCCTTAAATTCCGGATCCCTTGTCATCAGCTCCGCCTCCCGGATCAGGGAAGTATGGCTCCTGCACTGAATGATCCGACCCTGATGAAAGGTAAGGGCGCAGAAGCTGCAGCCGCCAAAACAGCCCCGGTTGCTGGTCAGGGAAAACCTGATCTCGGAAAGGGCCGGCACTCCGCCCGCTTTCTCATAGAGCGGATGGCTCGCCCGCATATACGGCAATTCATAGATATCATCCATCTCCTGCTCCGTCAAGGGACGCGCCGGCGGATTCTGCACCACGAACCGCTTTGCCCCGTAGGGCTCGATCAGCGGTTTTGCGGTAAACGGATCCGTATTCCGATACTGCACCCGGAAGCTCTCCGCATATTTTTTCCTGTCCTGCAAAAGCTCCTCATATGAGGGCAGGAGAATCCCTTCATAGACATCCTCCGACCGCCTTGTCTTGTATACCGTCCCGCTGATAAATGTGAGATCCGATACTGTCAATCCACTGTCCAAAGCATCAGCGACCTCCACCACGGCCAGCTCTCCCATCCCGTAGAGCAACAGATCCGCACCGGCGTCCAACAGAACAGACTTTTTAAGCTGGTCTGCCCAATAATCATAGTGAGCCAGCCTTCTCAGGCTGGCTTCAATTCCGCCGATAATCACCGGACACTCTTTATAGGCACGCTTGATGAGGCCGCAGTAAACGATGGTCGCATAATCCGGCCTTTTCCCCGCCGCTCCTCCCGGAGAAAAGGCGTCCTCCCTCCGCCTCTTTCTGAAAACGGTATAATGATTCACCATGGAATCCATGTTGCCGGCGCAGACTAAAAATCCGAGCCTTGGACAGCCAAATTCCTTCACGCTGTCCGGATTCCTCCAATCCGGCTGCGGCAGCATGGCCACCTTATATCCATGTGCCTCCAGCACCCTGCTGATGATGGCAGGGCCGAAGGAAGGGTGATCCACATATGCATCCCCGATCACATACACAAAATCAGGCTGTTCCCAGCCCCGCGCGCGCATCTCCTTTTTTGAAACCGGCAAAAAATCCATATTCCTTTCCTCCTGTCATGAAGATCATCTTCTCCGCAGGCCGCATATCGCCGCCGGCTTCTATCCCTGCACAGCCCAAAGACGATTCATCACCGGTGAACCGTTGTTCCAGCGCCGACCACGACTGCTTCCAGCGCCGCTTCCCCGACATACGCATGGATTCCCGTGCTTTCCTCCACAAGCTTGTCAAGTCCGTAGATCAGGCTTCCGCCTCCGCTTAAAATAATTCCCTGCTCAGCGATATCCGCCACAAGCTCCGGAGGCGAAATTTCCAGCACATTATGCACCGTATCCAGAATCTGCGACGTCACCTCCGCAAAGGCCTCGATCGTCTCCTCTGAAGAAACGACAATCCTCGCCGGAAATCCTGTCACCAGATCTCTTCCCTTGACCTCCATCACAACAGGCTCCTCCCTGGGATAGACGGATCCTATCGTCATCTTTATTTTCTCCGCCGTCGGCTCACCGATCAGCAGATTATATGTGCGCCGGATATACTTGACAATCGCATCATTGTAATCGTCCCCTGCAAGCTTTAGGGAATTGCTCTCCACGATTCCGCCCAGGGAGATGACAGCTACATCACTGGTGCCTCCGCCGATATCAACAATCATGGTTCCCTTCGGAAGGGAAATATCCACCCCCGAACCAATTGCGGCGGCAATCGGTTCCTCCATGATATCCACATGCTTGGCGCCTGTACGGTAAACCGCGTCAACAACAGCTCGTTTCTCCACCTCCGTCACTCCGCTCGGCACGCAGACACAGATCCTCGGCCTTCCAAACATCCTTTTTTTCTGCATGGCAGCATCAATAAACGCCTTAATCATACGCTCGGTAACGGAGTAATCCGAGATGACACCCTGCTTCAAAGGACGGATTACCTCTATATTGGCGGGCGCCTTGCCTAGCATCAGCTTGGCCTTCTGCCCGATGGCAATCAGTCTCTTGCTTTTCTTCTCAAAAGCAACCACAGATGGCTGGTTGATCACAATCCCCTTGCCCTTTACATATACCAGTACATTCGCGGTACCCAGATCTATCCCTATATCCATATCAAACATCTTCGCTCTTCCTCCATCGTCCTGTCTTACGATTTATTCCCCTGCCTTCTCTCCACATACTGTATCATTTCCCATTCAAAATTACAAGGCGAAAAAATGTTATTTATTGAAAAATTTCAGTTACTGCTCAGCGGGTCTACGCATTCACTGCGCAAGCCATGCCAAAACAATATATTTGCCGTGCATCGGGTGAATTAAGATGCGCCAGCTTCACCCGCTCCGTAACTGTTCAGCACCTGCCGGGCAGTTACAAGTCTCAAATCCTGCAAGAATAATTCAGAGTCAGGCAGAAAATACTATCCATTTTTCAAACCTGACTCTGTGCCGTTACAGCTATATTATTTTTGCCGCTTAAATAATCGCGTCCGCTCCGTCCGGACACCACTTTTCCTATTCCAAAATTGCTCCCGCAGTATATAAACACTGTTCCCGCTGCATGATCAACGAAAAAGCAGCTCTGTATGACGAATCAATCAAAATCCGCAGCCGTCAGGTGATGCTCCTGCTCGCCAGTTGCCATCTCCCGGTTATGCGCCTTTGAAATCGCGTTGTCTACCAGCTTCAATACCCTGTCAAGGTTGCCGCTCTCAACCTCCTGCATCTTCCGCTGAAGCTTATTCTCAGCCTCAGGCTCGCATGGATATCCAACTCTCACCGCATAGTTCTTGGCAATTGTAAATACATCCATGTCGGTGATCCGGTGAACCTGGATCAGATGCTTAAACTGGGAGGATATCACAACATTGTCCTTGAAAATCTTCGACAGTCTCTCAATCTGGCCTGACATGATGATCACAACATCATTGCTCGGATTGCTCACAATCTTGTAAATCTCATCCAGCTTCTGGTCCGTGATCACACCTGCATTATCAATTACAAGGCAGCCGCCCTGCAGCTTGCCGATCGCGTCTCCGATATTGGCTCTGTTCAACGCGTTCGCCTTGATCTTCGCGATAGTCTTATTCTTACAGATGCCCATCGCGTAAAAGCTCCTCGCGAAATCCTCGGCGATCGAAGTGTTACCGAATCCATACTGTCCAAGAAGCACAATATTTCTCGGCTCACCCGGATGCTCGCTGATATACTTGATCGTCTGAATAATCTGGTCATTGATCGCGCTGACAGAAAGATACTTGCCAAGGTACTGCTCAGCGCCAACAGGAAGCGTGTATTCACCTACTGTTGCCTGATCCGAATCGGATGAAGCACTCAGGTCAATATCGCCAAACTGCTTGCGCATCTCTTCTTCCACCCTGCGTTTTGCTTCCTCTTCAATCCGCTTGGTTTCCTCTTCAATCCTCCGTCTGGCTTCCTCTTCAATCCGCTTGGTCTCTTCCTCAAGCCTGCGTCTGGCTTCCTCTTCAGCCTTCTTGCGCATTTCCTCAGCATGACGTCTCGCCTCTTCCTCGGCCTTCCGTCTCATCTCTTCCTCGGCCTTCCGTCTCATCTCTTCTTCGGCCTTCCGTCTCGCCTCTTCTTCGGCCTTTCGTCTCGCCTCTTCCTCGGCCTTCCGTCTCGCCTCTTCCTCGGC
>CAMHJT010000185.1 GCA_946185495.1 uncultured Clostridiaceae bacterium
TTACGGCTGAGCTTTTGTTGCTGGATATTCACATGAAGCAGATGAGCGGGCTGGAGACTGCGGCGTTCCTTCGCAGGCAGAGGGTGGATGTGGACATCATATTCATCACCGTTTCGGAAAAGGATGTATATGAGGGATACACGTATAAGGCCTTTGCCTATATCCTGAAATCCATGCTGAAGTTCAGGCTGAAAAAGGAGCTCTTACGCTACCTTGAGGAGCTGGATGAAAATCCGGAATGCATGCAGGTCTATGTGAATGGGACGATTCGGAAGCTCAAAATGGGAAATGTGTGGTATTTCGAGAGCAGGGCGAGAAAGATTACAGCTTTTCTGGAGCATGAGACGCTGGAATTTTATAATAAGATCGATGATCTGGAACAGATGCTCCGGCCCTGGGGATTTCTCCGCTGCCACCAGAGCTATCTGGTCAATGAATCCCATGTTACCGTCTGGAACAGGGAATATCTGATGGTGCAGGACAAGCGCATTCCCGTCAGCCGGAAGGGGTATGAGCGGCTGCGTGAGATGAATAAATTTGCGCCGCAAGACCGGAGATGAGGAACCGCATATCTGCTCAGGTAATTGCGAAACTCAAAATGTAGACTGAGGCTCCTGGCGGGGTATATGTTTTTTCGCCGGCATTAGGAACGTTAGCCAAGAAAAAATATATACCCCGCCAGGAGCCGATCAAAAAGTATATTGTTTCGCAAATGCTTGGGAAATCGCTATTAAGGAGGAAACAGGAATGCAGGAAGAGCCGTTATCAGAGGTGAGGATCACAAAAAGCCTGGCGATGAACTGGGATCACGCAGGAGCGATCGTTGCGGTATCCGGACCATATATCGGTCTGATCTTAAGAATCAGGCCCGGCAGGAAAATCTATTTCGGACGCGACTACAATGAGATGGATATTGTGCTGGAGGAAGAGACCATCAGCCGCTGCCATTGCTGGATCGAGTATGATGATACGCGGGGCAGATATCTTTTTTATGACTGCTCCAAAAACGGCGTGACATTGAATGGCGGGGAACGGGTGCAGAAGGATACGATCCTTTACCTGTCCCGCGGAGATGAGCTGCAGATGGCAGGGACGGATCATATATTTAAGCTGGGATAAAGGCGAAAATGCTGGCGCCTGATAGACCGAAACATAGCAATGAGAGGGGAGGATCCATAATGAATGGGGAACGCAAGCTGACAAAGTGCGAAAATGCGCATTTTTATGACGCGGATAAATTTCTGACGTGTCCGCACTGTGAAGCCATGAAGCTCGGCCTCGACACCACGAAGGAGCATTTTCGCAGGGTGATGGGGGAGAAGCTTAACGATACGGTGACGGAGAGCAGGCTGGCAGGACAGGAAAAGCAGGACAGTCCTCTCGGCGCGGCTGTCAGGGAAGCTATGGAGCGGAGGGAGAAGCGCAATGGATGAGAAAAGGGATCCTGAGAGAAACGGGGTACTGCAAGGTAGATCATAAAATGGAAGAACAGGGGGGGAAGACCATGTCAAAACAAAAGGGGAATCTATTCAGGGAAAAAACAATGGAGCGCATTCAGAGCCCGGAGCAGATGGATAAATATCTTCAGGTGACAAGACCGAAGGTGTGGGTCAGTCTGATCGCGATGCTTTTGTTATTTATTGGGCTCATCGAATGGGTCATGATAGGCAATTTGGATACGCTGGTAGCGGCGGATATTCAGGTAAAGGACAAGAGGGCGGTCATCACGGAAAAGGTTCAGTCGGCATTTTACAAGGGGACGGATATGAGCAAAGTCGGTGAAGGCACGATCATTTATCTGGATGGGAAAAGCTATGAGGCGGATGGGTGCACCGTGGATGAGGATGGGGTCACCATATTATATGCGGAGATGGATCTTCCCGACGGAACATACGAAGGGCAGATCCTTGTGGAGAGTGTGAAGGCGATCACCGTTCTCTTTGGAAATGACTGAGGAACAGGAAGCGTCTTGGAGGCGCTTGGATAGCAGGGGGTAAACTATGGGAAGGCAGAAACGTGTGGCAAAGGTTCCGATGATGATGCAGTTAGCGACACTCGAATGCGGCGCATCTTCTCTCGCGATGATTTTGGCGTATCATGGAAGGTGGATCACCATGGAGCAGGCGAGGATCGCGTGTTCCGTGTCCAAGGATGGTTCTTCCGCGAGGAATATTGTTCTGGCCGCCAGGGGCTTTGGCCTGGAGGCAAAGGGAATGAGGATGGAACCGGATACCCTGAAGAAGGAGGGACGATTTCCCTGTATCATTCACTGGAACATGAATCATTTTGTTGTTTTGAAGGGTTTCAGGAGAAGACCCTTCGGGGGATTGACGGCAGAGATCAATGACCCGGCGAGAGGAGAGGTCAGTGTCTCCATGCAGGAGTTTGATGAGAGCTTTACAGGGATCGTCCTGTTCTTTCAAAAGTCTGCGGATTTTCAGCCCGGCGGACATCGAAAGAGCATGCTCTCTTTTGCGGTGAAACGGCTGGCCGGCGCATGGTCAGCGGTTCTGTTCCTGGTCCTGACATCCGTTCTTATGTACATTTGCGGCGTCGCCAATACCGTCACATCGAGGATCTATATAGACCGGATCCTGAGCTGGAAAAGTGTCAGCTGGATCACCTATGTGATCCCGTTTATGTTCCTGATCGCTGTGATGCAGATCAGTGTCGCGTGGAAGCAGGCGGTATATTCGCTGAAGATCAGCGGAAAGCTGGCAGTTACAGGCGCTTCCTCCTATATGTGGAAGGTGGTGCGGCTGCCAATGAATTTCTTCTTGCAGAGAATGGCGGGAGATATCCAGATGCGGCTGACGTTAAATGCCTCCATCGCGGAGACGCTGATCAATACCCTTGCTCCGCTGCTGTTAAATACGGTCATGATGCTGATCTACCTTTTCCTGATGATCAGGCAGAGCGTGCTCCTGACGGCGATCGGCGTCACTGCGATCCTGATCAACATCCTGCTGTCGGTTCATGTCACCAAAAAAAGAATGCAGTTTTCCAGAGTGCTTTTGCGGGATGAGGGCAAGCTGGAGGCCGCTACCTTTACCGGGATTGAGATGATCGAGACGATCAAAAGCTCCGGGGCGGAGAACAGCTTCTTCCAGAAATGGGCGGGCATTCAGGCATCCGTCAATGAGCAGAAGGTAAAACTGGCATATGTTGAGCAGTATCTCGGACAGCTCCCTGCACTCTTTGTCACCATCGCCAACAGCATTGTGCTGGTCATGGGCGTGCGTATGGTCATGGAGGAGCATATGAGTCTGGGAGGGCTTTTCATGTTTCAGGGCTTCATGGCGCAGTTTATGGCGCCGGCCATGGATCTGGTCCGGACGGGGCAGACCATTCAGAATATGCGGGTCCAGATGGAGAGGGTCGAGGATGTGATGGAGTACGAGGAGGATGTACATCGTATTCCCGACGCGGAAGAAGAGAAAAAAGCCGGATTGCTTTTTTGGAAAAAAGCCCGGAAAGAGGAGAAGCCGGAAGAGCCTGAAATGGTGGGGAAGCTTCAGGGCAATGTCGAGCTTAGGAATATTACCTTTGGATATTCCAAGCTTGCGGAGCCGGTGATCAAGGATTTTTCTCTCGCAATGAAGACGGGTGACAGGGTTGCTTTGGTTGGGGCATCCGGCTGCGGGAAATCTACGGTGTCAAGCCTGATATCGGGACTCTATCAGCCCTGGAGCGGGGAGATCCTGTTCGACGGGAAGCCAAGGGAATGCTATCCCAGGGAGACCATGACGGGATCCGTGGCAGTGGTGGATCAGGATATTCTCCTGTTTGAAGGTACGGTGGCAGACAATATCAAAATGTGGGACCGGTCCATCAAGGATTTTGAGATGATCATGGCTGCGAATGATGCGGACATCCATGAGGATATCATAAAGCTTTCGGGCGGCTACCGTCACAGCCTGCTGTCAGCGGGACAGGGCCTGTCCGGGGGACAGAAGCAGCAGCTGGAGATTGCCAGAGCCCTGGCGCAGGATCCCACGATCCTTATCTTTGATGAGGCCACAAGCGCGCTGGACGCGAGGACGGAGCAAAAGATCATGGAAGCGGTGAAGGCAAGGGGAATCACATGTGTCGTCATAGCCCACAGACTGTCTACGGTTCGTGATTGTGATGAGATCATCGTGCTGGAGCACGGGGAGGTCTGTGAGCGCGGAACCCATGAGGAGCTGTTGGAAATGAATGGCAGGTATAAAGAGCTTGTGACAAATGAGTAGGAAAGGGGGATGGGCTGTGCCGTGAAGCTGTGTTCCTGAGAAGGAGCGCAAGACCGGCTTTAAGGTGCAGCCCGGAAACGTGATGGGGTGGTTCGACGACCAGATCAAAGAGCGCAGGGAATATGACGAGCAGCTTCTGGATGAAGCCTTTTTAAGTGCGGCGGGTGTCGTCCGCGGAAAGAAACGGAAAGCGCGTTTTGAGGACAGGCGCAATATGACGAGAAATGCGATGGATGAGATCTTAAAGTATTATCATCAAAAATCGGTTCCTGTTCCGGATAACCTCGAGACAATGGAAGAACAGCTGGATTACAACCTGAGGCACTATGGGATCATGCGGCGGGAGATCCGGCTTGAGAAGGGATGGTATCAAAATGCCACGGGACCTGTGCTTGCGTTCCGGAAGGAGGATGGCATGCCCGTTGCCCTGATCCAGGGCAAGGGCGGCGATTACTGGTATCGTGACAGTGAGAGCGGGAAGCGGAAAAAGGTTAAGTTTTACAGTGAGAAGCTCTTTCAGGAACGCGCCCTCTGCTTTTACTACCCGCTGCCGATGAAGCGGATCGGCATACTGGATCTG
>CAMHJT010000186.1 GCA_946185495.1 uncultured Clostridiaceae bacterium
CATTATGAGCTATCGCGTTTCGCAGATCTTTTAATGTATAGATATATTTATAAATCAATTGTCTGTCTGTATCGCAGGAAACATTTATTGATAACCGTTTTGAAATATCATCCCGAACATCATATGTAAGGCATGACAGTAAATATCCCAAATCACCCATCGTCATTATTTCAAATAAAGCCCACACCGGAACATCCGAGTACCCGATATTATTATAGAAATGTGTTATCTTCGGATTATTCTTCTTATAAGCATATGCAAGGCTCGCCTGAATAGAATTCTGTAAATTCAACTTATTTTGTTGCAGCTTACGTTTTTGATCAACCGTTGCCAAAACAGGTGCGTTATTGTATCCGCTGACCACCTTATCATACATACTCTGAATAGATTCCGAATTTGCATTCACAAGTATACTTTCCAGGGAAATATTTTTTACTGATGTCTCGATAAACATCATTTTTTCATACAACAAAGCCTTTAAATCTGAATCGTATTGAATAGTGGCGTAAACTTCATCGTACGATGTAAATGGCAAACGTCTTTGTGCATTCCCAAAAAACCGATAACCTTTGTAACCATGAAAATAGCCTGTATTAATAAGTTGGCGTTTCTGTTTCTGTCCTTGTATTGATATTCCGCTGTCTCGTAAGTGTCTCATCAGTGCATCTGTTTTCTTGTAACTCATAGACGCCTCCCGCATTTCATATATAATACAATTATAATTAGCTCCTCAGCAAAAATGACAGCCGGATCCTGCGTCCTGTGGGGTTAGAGGACGATATCTGGATTGCTGTTTCTTTCACCTATAACATCTTAGATTCCCCCAAATTAAGCTACGTGACGTTACGATTATCTTACCGTAGAAACAAGAATTTATCCATAAAAATCACGATGTACCTTTAAGCAAAAAAGGATGCATCTATTAACAGCAGAGACTGTTATGCTTTTCAAAAATGTGATATAATGAGCAAAGTGACGCCCATGCTCGCATGAGGCGGCATTTTGCGAATGCAAACATGGAGCCGACAGGCGACATGATATAATGAGCAAAGCGACGCTCATGCTTGCATGGGGCGGCATTTTGCGAATGTAAACATGGAGCCGACAGGCGATATGACCCGACGACAGCGCAGCAGATGGCGTGAAGCTGGCAAGAATAATTCAAAGTATGATTGAGGCGACACACTAAAAGCGTGAACAAAACTCCCGGCGGAAACGGTTCAGTTAGCCGTTAAACAGCAGCTATTTGTGTATTGCCGGTAACTATTCAGCAGGTCTGCGCATTCCCTGCGCAGACCGTGTCAAAACAGTGTATGAAGTCACGCAGCGAAAGAGGAAAGGGAATACAATGGAAGATCTAAAGTGGGAGGAACTATTTGAACAGGATACTCTGGAGAAGGGAAAAGCCTACTATTCCAGAGGCAAGGCGAAGAATCTGGTGGAGAGGCCGGATGGCTTTGACGTGACGGTGAGGGGAAGCAGGAATTATCAGGTGCAGATCGATACAGAGCTGCATCAGGGATTTGACTATATCACGGATATGCGGTGTACCTGCGACAAGGGGGAGGCGGGCATTAGCTGTAAGCATGAGGCGGCTGCCCTCTATTTGATCTCGCAACAATACGATGTTCTGGTGCCGGAGTCCCGGTTTGGAGGTACGCGGGGGAAGGCATTTAAGGGCGCAGGGGATCAGGATCCCATGCGGGAGCTGTCGCTTTTGCAGGAGCAGCGCCATGAGGAGCTTCAGGAGTTTGAGGGCATGGAGCTTGGAAAGCGGAGCGGTGAGCAGACGCAATATTTCCGGTTCGAGAATTTTCACAAGAACCTGGGACTGACGGAAAAGAATCTCAAGAATGCAAGGAAGCTGGTGGATGAGGGCAGGCTCGAGGGTGTGCAGAACAGCATTTATTACGGGACGGACAGCCGGACCGGAGAGGAAGACCTGTATGGGGAGGCAAAGATCTATTACAGCTACAGCTTTCCGTCCTGCAGCATCACCTATGACCGGAATCATGTGGTGTATGCTTCCTGCGGCAACATGGAGTGTCGTTACGGGTATGAGTATACGAGACGTTCCAGCCTTGGATTTATTCCCTGCGAGCATATCACTGCCCTGATCCTGAAGACGGAGGCGTACCTCAAGGAAAAAAATCCGGGAGACCATACGAACAGCTCCGGAATGGATCTGTTGAACAGCTTAAGGCAGGGCGGACCCCGCGTCGTGGAGGATGCCGGAGAGCTGACGGGGGATGTGATCAAGATGCAGCCCATCGTGAAGCAGGACGAAAACGGGGCGCTTACTGTCGGCTTCAAGATTGGCAGCGCTCGTCTTTATAAGCTGAAAAAATTCAGGGAGCTCTTGGAGAATGTCCGGAAGCATCAGGTCATGCAGTTCGGGAAAAATACCATGCTGCAGATGGGGGAGGAATATTTTGACGAGGAGGCAGGCCGGTGGTACAAGTTCATCCGGGAGGTGATGAGCGCGGAGGATCAGAGGAAGAACCGGGCAAAAAGGATGTCAAGAGGATTTGGGTATTATGCCTATGAAGAGCCGGATTTTACAGATGAGATCCCGCTGTACGGCAATTACCTGGATCTGTTCTACAAAAGCCTTGGAGACGGGACGGCTGCCTACGAGAAGGAAACGGGCAGGTCGAAGCAGACGGGCACACTGCAGGCAGGCAGCGGGGAGCTGTCGGTCAGGCTCAGCCTCACGCAGAAGATGGAGGGAAAGGAGTTCGCGGGCGTCAGGCTGACAGGGCAGATGCCGGAGCTGATGAAGGGGCAGACGGATTCCTATTACATAGGGGACGGGAAGCTTTGCAGGGTAGACGGAGAGACGGCCAGAAGGATAGAACCGCTGGCAAGGAATGCAAAGCAGGGCAGGATTGACGCCGTGATCGGCAGGAATCATATGGCGGAGTTCTATCATAAATTCCTCCCGACCCTGAAGCAGATCGCGCAGGTTGAGGAGGGTGACCGCTCGCTGATCGACCAGTACCTTCCACCGAAGCCGGAGTTTACCTGTTATTTTGACATGGAGGATGAAGTGATCCTGTGCAGGGCGGAGGCGGCCTATGGCAGCAGGGTGCATTCCCTGTTTGACCGCCTGGACAGCAAAGACGGCGCTGTCCCGGAGCGCTACAGGGATGAGGAGGCTGAAACCTGGCTCATCAACACATTAGTGAAATATCTGGACAGGTATGATCCGTCCGTGCCGGTTTTATTTACGAGGAAGGATGAGGGAAGCGTCTTTGAGATCCTGACAGAGGGAATTCCGGAGGTGATGGAGCTTGCGGAGGTACGCGTCACGGACCGGTTTAAGAAGCTTAAGGTGCGCGGCAGCTTTAAGGTCAGCGTGGGCGTGGCGGTCAAGAGCACGATCATGGATCTGGAGGTGCATTCCGAGGATCTAAGCGATGAGGAACTTCTGGATATTTTAAACAGCTACCGGGCAAAGAAGCGGTACTACAGGCTGAAGAATGGCGACTTTATCAACCTTGAGGAAAATGATACGGTGGAGCAGCTTAACTATATGCTGGACACCATGCGTATCCCGCTTAAGCAGTTTGTCTCCGGCAGGATGCAGCTTCCGGCTTACCGGGCGCTCTATCTCGACCGGATGCTGGAGAAGACGGAGGGCGTGTACGCGGAGCGGGATTCCCATTTCAAGCGGCTGATCAAGGAATTTAAGGCAGTGGAGGATTCGGATTTCTCCATTCCGGATTCCCTGAAGAAAGTGCTCAGAAAATATCAGAAGATCGGTTACCGGTGGCTCAGGACCATTGACCATTACGGCTTTGGGGGAATCCTGGCAGATGAGATGGGATTGGGCAAGACCCTGCAGATGATCTCGGTTCTTCTGGCAGACAAGGAGGAGCATCCGGAGGTGCATCACGTGTCGCTGATCGTGTGCCCTGCGTCCCTGGTCTATAACTGGGGAGAGGAGCTTAAACGGTTCGCTCCGTCCCTCTCCTGCCTGCTGATCGCGGGAACCAAATCCGAGCGCAGCGAGCTGATCGCGCAGTGCGAGATGGCGGACGTGGTGGTGACCTCCTACGACCTGCTGAAACGGGATATCGATGAATACGAGGGTAAGGAGTTCCGCTTTGAGGTGATCGATGAGGCGCAGATGATCAAGAACCAGAACACCGCGGCCTCCAAATCGGTGAAGATCATCAAAAGCGGTACGCGATTCGCGCTGACCGGCACACCCATCGAAAACCGCTTAAGCGAGCTGTGGAGCATTTTTGATTACCTGATGCCGGGATTTTTGTTTGACTACCAGAGCTTTAAGCAGAACATGGAGACTCCGATCGTCAAGCGGCAGGACGCGGAGGCAAAGGAACAGTTAAAACGCATGGTGGCCCCATTTATTCTGAGAAGGAAGAAGCAGGCGGTATTAAAGGATCTTCCGGAAAAGCTGGAGGAGGTGCGCTATGCCGGCATGTCCTCCAGGCAGCAGAAGCTCTATGACGGGCAGGTGGTGAAGTTAAAGCAGCTGCTTCAGCGGCAGAGCGATGAGGACTACAATAAGAACCGGATCCAGGTACTGGCAGAGCTTACCAGGATCCGCCAAATCTGCTGTGATCCGGCCCTGCTGTATGAGGATTACAACGGGGAGTCGGCGAAACGGGAGTCCCTGATGGAGCTGATCGACGGGATCATTGAGGGCGAGCACAAGGCGCTGGTATTTTCCCAGTTTACCTCTATGTTTGAGCTGATCGAGAAGGAACTGAACGGGAAGGGGATCTCCT
>CAMHJT010000187.1 GCA_946185495.1 uncultured Clostridiaceae bacterium
TGCTTTTACGGTCTTTCCATCGTTTTCATAGCTGTAATACAGGGCAAATCCAGTATTATCACCGAAGCTTCTGCACGTTTCACACCTCAAAAGTGTCCCTTCACACCTTGTACCTTTGCAATACAGATAACAGTACTTTATGCCTCTGAATAAAAAAGTCAGTTTTGCATACAGGAACGGTAAATAGTACAATGCGCACCAAATAATGATGCCCGCAATGATCGGAAAACTAATTTCAATATCAGCAAAAACAAAATATATAAACCACAGCCCTATTCCAAACCATATGATCAGCGTGAAAAATGTCAGTATGGAATCACATATGTAAATGAAGCACCATTTTTTCACCAGAACCTGTTTGTGCTGATATTCCGGCAGACCGTACACTCCCATATCTTCACACCCCTGTCTCTATCGCCAGCTGGCTGCCCTTCCTGGTCTTGTTCACGTGGATCTGCTGTGGAATGCTTGCCATCAGCTCCTCCCTGTGGCTGATGATTCCCACAAGCTTGCTGGTTTCCGAAAGATTGACGAGAATATCCATGGCTGCGTCTATCGATCTGCGGTCCAGCGTTCCAAAGCCTTCGTCCACAAACAGGGCGTCCATCTGAATGCCGCCAAGATTTGACGAAACCGTATCGGATAATCCCAGGGCCAGGCTGAGGGACGCCTTGAAGCTCTCGCCTCCGGAGAGCGTGCTCACCGGCCTCCTGCGCCCGGTAAAATGATCCAGCACCTCAAGGTCAAGGAAGGTATTGCTCCTTTTTCCAAGCGAGTCTTCCTGCCGGTACAGCTCATATTGGCCGTCGCTCATGGGATACAGACGCCTGTTTGCCGCCGCAATGATGCCGTCAAAGCCCGCCGCCTGAATGTACTGCTCCAGCGTGATCTTCCCGTTTCCGGTCGTTCCCCTGACAAGATTGTATAACCTGGTATATATGGTATGATCCTTTCTGGCTTTGTTAAGCGCTGTCTCCTGCGACGCGATCTTTTGCAGCCTGTCCTCATTGATCTGCAGCCTTCCGCTTACGGCATTTACGGCCTTGCGCCTTCCTGTCACATCCGCCTGCTGCAAGTCGCATTTTTCTTTGAGCGCATTGATATCGATAAGTTCCCGCCCATCCGAATCCTTCGCGGCGTCCTCCAGCTGTTTTTTGTTTGTAACCACTTCCTGCCTGTACGCGCCGATCTCTTTCTCCGCAGCGGAAAGCGCAGCCTCTGACAGGAGCAGCCCCAGCATTTCCTCTACAGAAGCAAATGCATGCCTGCTGATGGCCTCGTCCAGCTCCTTCTTTCTTCTCTTTTCCTCTTCTGCTTCCTGCTCCAAGGCTTCTTCCATTGTCTTCAGGGAAGCCTGCTCGGACGCAAGGGCCTCATCCGCGGACTTCTTTGCCCGGTCAGACCTCTCGATCCGACCGGATATTTCCTGGATCCTTTTCGCCGCCTTTTCCCGTTCCAATGCCGCCGTTTTCCAGCTGTCGTATGTAAGCTTTTCCAGTGTTCCCCGCAAAGCCTCCTTCTCCGCCATGGACTTTTCCGTCTCCTGCTTCTTTTTCGCGAAGGCATCCCTGTCCCTTGTAAGGGCAGTCCATTCCTCTCCCTGTGCCCGCTCGAGGTCAGAGCCGGCTCTTGCAAGCGCCTCTTTTTCCTTTGCAAACGCCGCCTGCTCCTCCTGATTCTTTCTGCGCTTTTCCTGTGCGATCCTTAGGGCGTCCTTCATCTTTGCGATCAGCGAGTCAAGTCCTTCCCCGCGCTCCCTTCCCTCTATGAGTTCATCGTTCAGGCAGTTCCAAAGATCGCCGCGTAACTGATCCTCATATTGCTCCAGCGCGGTCTTTGCTTTCTCAGCCTCGGTATTGGCATCCGCTTTTGCCTTCTGAATCTTAGCTTCCCTGTCCTTCAGGGCGTTGAATTCTTCCTCCGTAACCGCTTCCTCCGGGATCCCGGCAAGCTCCGGATGATGTGTGGAGCCGCACACCGGGCATTTCTGCCCTTCCTGAAGCCCGCGCGCCAAAATGCCGGCCCTGCAGTTGTCCAGTATCCTTTCCGCTTCCACGCGTTCCCTGTTCGCCCGCTCATAAGCATCGAACGCCTTAGCAAAATCATCCTGTCTTGTTTTAAGCGTTTTCTTTTTCTTTTCCCGCTCCGGTATTTTGTCATCCATGATCTGATTCATATTGTGAAGCAGGTTCTCAAGCTTTCCGCCCTCCGCCTTTGAGAGCGCCAGCTTTTCCGGCGCGTCCTCAAGCTTCTTTCGCGTCTCCTGTAAAGCCGCGATCTTTTCTTTCAGATCATCTTCCCTTTTTTTCAGATCCTTTTCCTCTTTGGCAAATCCCTCGGACGCCGCTTTTAATTTTTCAAGCTCCTTCGACAGTGCATCCCTTTGCCGGTACTTCTCCTCCTCTTCCGCGATCTTATCCACCAGCTTCTGAAGCCGTTCCCCTTCCGGCTTGTCCTCCTTTGCCTTTTCCCATTCCCCGGCTGCTTTTTCAGCCTGGAGGAAAGCCTTTTTTACGCCCTCCCTCCGGGCAAGGATCCGTTTCTCAAGGGCTTTGACCGCGTCTGCCTTCTCCTTCCATGACAGATGGACCGGCTTTACTTCCCTGACTGCCAGCTTCTGTCTGGCGAGCAGCGCCTCCTTTTCGTCCATCTCCTTTTTCTTTCTTTGAAGCGCTTCCCCTTTTGCCTGTAACTCCTGAAGCCTGTAAATAAATCTGTTATTGGTTTCCGCAGTCGCAAGCTCCTTTTTGCTGCTCTCATGCTGTTCCTCCGCTGCCTGCAGCATATCCTTCACCGCCTGCAGCCTGTCCCGGTCGGATGTGATCAGCGCCTCCAGGTTTTGCGTTATCTCCTCCAGGTTCCACGCGCTCCCTGATTGTTCCACCCGTTTCTTCAGATCTTCAAGGCTCTTTGCGGATGCATCCTCCGGATCGGCGTCTGCGTCCTTAAAATATTGCAAAATGCTTCGTTCCGTATTGTTTTTCAGCTCACAAACAGCGTCCTTTTTCTCCTTCAGCTTATACTCAATACCGTTATATCCGCCTGTCAGGAAGATCATTCTCAGTATTTTTGTTCTTTCTTCCGTCTTCGCATTTAACAGATCCCAGAATTCCCCCTGCGCGATCATGGCAATCTGCTTAAACTGCTTTTCATCCAACCGGAGAAGCTCCCTGATTGCCTGGTCCACCAGTCTCTTCCCCTCTATGGGCTCTCCGCCCTCCACATAAAAAATGGCTTTCTCCTCCACCGTCGTCATGCCGGTCCCACGCTGCTTTTTTCTCGAATATTCCGGCCTTCTCCAGACACGGTACGAGTTCCCCTGATGCATGAAATAAAAATCTACAAAGGTCTCCGTCCCCTCCTCCGCATACTCACTTCTCAGATTCTTCGTGTCCCTGTAGGATCCGCTTGTCTTTCCATACAGCGCATAGCAGATGGCGTCAAAGATCGTTGTCTTTCCGGCGCCGGTATCTCCGGAGATCAGAAATAATCCCTTTTCTTCAAATGCTGTAAAATCGATCGGAGGCATTTTACCGGCATAGGGTCCAAATGCACTCATTATCAGTTTCACCGGTTTCATTTTAATACACCTGCCTCTCTCGCTATGGTCCTCATGATATCCATTTCCTCTTCACTGATCTCCTGGCTGTAGACCTGCCTGTAAAAATCGCCGATCAGTTCGTCAAAAGACCTGTTTTCCGCGATTTTGGATATATCGATCTGCTCAATCTCCCTTGTATGGGAGTTGTCATAATCTATCTTTACCGTATTGGGATAGTACTGCCGGAAGATGCTCATCGCATCGTTGATGATCTCTTCATCCGTCAGCGTCGCGTAGATGTAATCCTCCGGATCCGTCACATTGGTCAACAGATCCTTAAGCTTCCCCTTTATATGCCTCACGTTTCTCAGGGGCTTAACCGGAACCAGTTCGATCTCCATTTGTTTCTCTTCCCCGATCGTTACCAGAACCACGGATTTCTCATTGTTTACCTCGCTCAGGGAATACTTCAGAGGAGAACCGGAATATCTGACCTCCCCGCGCCCCACCTGCTGCGGCGAATGGATATGCCCCAGGGCCACATAATCAAACGGGTCAAAACAGTCGGATCCGATCTTTTCAATCTGGCCGACACTCAGCGTGCCCAGGCTCTCCGATCCCCCAAGCCTCGGATCCCCGCTTTTCCCCGTCACAAACTGATGGGCCACCAGTATGCTGCACCTCGAAGCATCTATTTCCTCGTGGTCTATGATCGCCCTTACCGCGTCGTCATAGGATTCGATCTCTGCCTCCGGCAGGTAATGCCTGACCTGGGACGCTTTCACAAAAGGAAGCAGATAAATATCCGCTTCCACGTTCCCAGCCCTGAAGGCCTGCTTATACAGGCTCCCCTCATATTTTGTTGAAATGAAAATATGATTTGTGGCAAACAGCCTGCTGCCGTAGTTCAGCCTCTCATCCGAATCATGGTTGCCGCTGATCATGAAGGTGTAAATGTCCTGTTCCGCCAGGCTGCTTAAGAATGTATCCAGCATTCTTGTCGCGGTTTCACTGGGAACAGCCCTGTCATACACATCTCCGGCAATGATAACGGCGTCCACGGCCCTGTCTTTTATGATCTCCAATAACTGGTTCAGCATATACTCCTGATCTTTCGCAAGATCAAAATCTCCAAGGGATCTGCCAAGATGCAGATCACTCACATGCATTAGCTTCATATCCGGTGCCCTCCATCGAATGATTG
>CAMHJT010000188.1 GCA_946185495.1 uncultured Clostridiaceae bacterium
GTATTTTTATCCCTGCGCAACATTTCCAGTACTTTTGCGCCGTTCATCACAGGCATCTCGTAATCAAGCAGGATCAGCTCCGGTGCATTGTTTAACGCAAAGGGAGCTACCAAAGCGCCTGACCTGACAACGGTGATACTGTATTTTCCACTCAGCCATTCCTTTACCATTTTCAGGAACATCATATCATCATCACACATCAGGATGTGATGCTTCCCGGACGAAGCCGTACTCCGTATCGTATGATCCGCTTCATCTCTGAACGCAACAGACTTTATCGTTTCACAAAACTCTTTCATCTCAAAGGGACGCGTTATTACGGCTGTGATCAACGACGCATCCACGGTTTTTTCTATCTCTGCGATCTCCTCCGGATAGCCGACAATGCAAAAATCGATATGTTCCTCCCTGCATTTTGAAGAAATGTATGACAGAAGCCCCGCCGAATGATTTGTATATTCACCCGCGAAGAGAAGCAAAATATCCTTCTCCACAATGTAGCTGTCAATCTCACTGACAATCGGCTCGCAGCGGTATACGCGGATACCTTCTTTCTTAATACTGTTCTCAAGTGAATTTACCATAAACCCTAAGCTCTTGCTGATGATCAGCATTCTGGGTGCACCATTTTTTGCCATATACTCATTCTCCCTTCTGAAACAAGTGTTTTTACCGCCGTTTCATTTACGACATAGAGATTCCAATCCAGAAGACAGTTTCATCATGAAAGTATGTCCGGCAGCCTGTCATATTCAAAACTGCTGACTGCATCCAGGATATCCTTAACGCGCGCCTTTTCCGCGTCAGGAATCCTGTAATCCCTGAGACTGGCTGCCAACTCATCAATGTTCTCAATCTGGAATGCATCATATGCCTCTCTCATTAACGCGTATGCTTCACGCAGCTCTTCCTCCGATATGAGAGGATGTTCATCCTCTCCCTCCTCCGGCGGATCGATCAGGGGAGCGAGCTGTCCTCCAAGCCCTCTGCAGCGCGCCAGCAGCTCATCTATGTGATCAGCCACCTTTTCCGCATTGCCGTCCTTACCCGCCTGTTCCAGCTCCTGCGCAAGATCTCCAATCGCTGCCGCGCCGATGATCCTGGAAGTGGACTTCATCGCGTGTATCTTGACCATCGCATTCCGAAGATCGCCTGCCTGCCAATAGGTTTCAATCTGGGCGGCGTGCTCTTCTATCATATCCGCATAGGTTTTCAGCACCGTGATATAGTCCTCGACGGATCCGCAGTTGGCAATTCCGGCTCCGACGTCAAGCTCATCTATCTCCATGAGGAACCCCGGAAGTCCCTGTCGATCACCTGCTGCCATTTCCGCAGGACGCTCTGACCCGTTATCTGTGACCGGTTCATCCTCCATTCTCTGAATCTTTTCCTCCGGCAGATACCCGGCCATCATTTCTTCGAGCTTTGCAGAATCAATCGGTTTCGTCAGATAATCATCAAAGCCCTCTGCAAGATATTTCTCTCTGGCCCCCGAAATCGCATTTGCCGTAAGGCAGATCACCGGAGTATCAAGATTCGGATCCTTCGGTCTGGAGCGCAGTTCATGCAGGGTTTCAATCCCATCCTTTTCCGGCATCATGTGATCGAGGAAAATGATATCATACTTTTTGTCATACGCGAGCGCCAGACCCTCATCGCCGCTTGCCGCCGTATCGATCTTTACTCCCGTCTGTTTGAGCAGACTCCGGAATACCGTCAGGTTCATCTCCGTATCATCCACTACGAGTACCTGCGCGTCAGGCGCCCTGAATTTCTCCCGGTATCTGGCCCGTTTGCCGAGAAACGCCTTGTACGAAATCTCATAGTCTCCAAGCTCCTCCCATTTTACGACGGTCTGCTTTAATTGGAATGAAAACTTGGAACCAAGCTCATACACACTCTCCACCTCAAGCGTAGAACCCATCATTTCAAGCAGGCGCTTCGTGATACTCATTCCCAGACCGGTACCCTCGACATTGCGGTTGCGTTCTTCCTCAATACGGTTAAATTCTGAAAACAGCTTGTCCATATCCTCCTTCCTGATTCCGATACCGGTATCCTTGACATAAACCTTCAGCAGAATGCTGTCCGGTTCACCGGGTAATGCCTCATATCGGATACAGAATGTAACGATACCCTTTTCCGTATATTTTACCGCATTCGTCAGAAGGTTTGTAATGACCTGCTTGATGCGCACCTCATCGCCATGCAGCAACTTGGGTACGTTCCTGCTGATATCGAGTTCCAGCTTCAGCCCCTTATCGTCTGCCCTTGTCTGGATCATATTGACAAGGTCGTTGATGACGGATGAGAGATCGTAATCCACCGGAATGATCTCCATCTTGCCCGCCTCAATCTTTGAAAAGTCAAGAATATCATTGATCAGGCCGAGCAGGGTATTTCCTGCCGTGCGTATGCTGTCGGAGTACGAGAGAATATTCTGATCTGAGCACTCACGCAGGATCATCTCGTTCATGCCGAGAACCGCATTTATCGGAGTTCTGATCTCATGCGACATACTGGACAGGAAAGAGGATTTTGCCTCACTTGCGGCAATCGCGCGCTCTGAGGCGTCAATGAGCTCATCCCGCTCCTTCTTCTCGTTGTCAATATCCTCAACAAGCAGCAGCACAACAGCAGGTTTACCGGAATCATTGCGCTGTGATATAATAAATCTCAATCTGACCCATTTCCCTGTAATCGTGAGAAATTCAAGCGTTATCACATCCGTATTTTTCAGACGCTCTGTAAGTGTTGAGAAATTTACAAACCTTTTGACCTCGTCCAGATACGAAGGATCAGATAAACGCTCCATGACCATTTTGATCCTCTTTCTTGCTTCATCGGTCTGATCACCGATCAGGTTATTCACGATCTCATTATCCGATTTGATAATGCGGAGTGTATTGGTTTTGAGATTGATATCGAACATTCCAATATAGATATTCGCGATGGATCTGATCTGAAAACCAAGCTTCTGCGCGGCGCCATACGCCTTATCCCGCTCTCTCCTCTCAGCTTCAATGTCTTCTACCAGAAACATGGCGCGCGCCACCCTGCCGTCAGCCGTGCGGTCAGAAACGATATAGCGCGCTCTGCGCCATTTCCCTTCCGCACTTAAAAATTCGGAAGTGACCGTACTGCAGTCTTTCAGCCGGTCATTCATTTTGTTAAAATCCACAAAATCAAGGATGCTCTCACGGGTCGTATCATCCGAAAACTTCGACATGATCGACCGAATCATCTGCTGACAATTATTGCGCACACCGCCAATCATGGTTGACAATTCTTCCTTGTTGCTTCTGACCTCGATAAATGTATCCGTGACAAAATTGATCTCATGCATGGAAACATAGATATCCGCTGTCGAGGAAAGCTGGCTGCTGAGCCTTTCCGCAGTGAGCTGCCCCATGCCGGACCGGATCATGATCACCGAGATGGACACAATGATCGCAAGAATGGCAACAATCACCACGATCAGTACGGTTCTAAGGGGTCTGAAAACAGCAGTGGCGTTCTTAATGAAAACGCAGTGCCAGTCATTCTGGATCGGAGCCGAATACGCGATATAATGGGAATTTTGATCGTAAAATTCATAGTAGTTATTGTCCGATTGGTTGATCAGCGCAATAACTGCCGCGCCTACTGTGCCGCTCTCCTCATTATAATTCTTCCCGACCTCCTGCTTATCGGAGTGGGCAATCACCATGCCCCTGTTGTCAATGATAAATTCGATATCGGCGCTGTCCTCATTCACTGCTCCTTCCGTGATCTGCTGGATCACGTCCAGCGTGATATCCATGGATACCACACTCTTCCCGTCACTAAGCATTTTGGATATGGCCATGAGGACGCCTCCGGTCTGAGCGTCAAGATACGGCTCAACCATCGTGATCTTTCCTTTGTTCTCGATCGCTTTCTTGTACCATGGACGCTCGGTAGCAACAAAATCATCGTCCGGCACCCATAACAGACCGTCCAGAAATTCTCCGTTTATGTAACCGTACAGGCCCGAGGTATTTTCAAAGACAGTACTGGTGATGGCCGTCGTCTGCCCCACAAGGTAATCCAGTATCTCCTCATTTGTGTTTTTTTCAAGCATACCGTCAATCGTATAAGCGGAAAGCTCGATCGCGTCGATGCTGGTGGATAAATATTCCTGGAATTTTTCCGCGGACTGCATAGCAGCCATTTGTCCGTCCTTGATGATGTTATCGCGTTTTTCCGCATAAACCATGTTGTAGAACACAAGAACGACGCCCACAAGAAATGTGATTACAAGAACAGCAACTACAATATTTTTAATGATGACCGTTTTTTCTTTTTCCGACTTATCCATGTCCGCACCTCCCTTGAGCACATATATTTTCCTGTAATGATTTAATACACACATTAAATATCACAATCTGTCTTCCTTATTTGATCCATGTGCAGATCCTCCTTCCCTATAATCAATTAGGCGTTTGAGAAACGATATACTTTTTTGATCGGCTTTGTGCAGGATATATAAGAATTAATGTATCTGCTCAGCTGGCGCGGACCAGATTCGCAGCGGGCTGCGCTGAGGCTTTTGCAGTTCTGGTGTTTACGCTTCCTTCATAAGTTTTTCAAAATCCTCAACCGGCATAGGTTTATAGAAGTAATAACCCTGCATTTTCGTACAGCCGTAATGCGAAAGAAATTCCGCCTGTTCCTTTGTTTCAATCCCCTCTGCGATCATTTCCATTCCCAGATCATTGACCAT
>CAMHJT010000189.1 GCA_946185495.1 uncultured Clostridiaceae bacterium
TACTGGTTATTCGTGTCCTTTTTCAGATCATCAAATGTCAGTATCTCTTCCTCTTCATTCTCGCGTATTATATGATCCATATCCGCTCCTCCTTGTAAAATGCAGCTTGCCACGGTCACAAAAATCAACCCTGCCTTGCCTCACCGCAAGAGAAACAGATGGAATAACAACTCACAAGAACTGCTAGGACAGCCATGATTCCACAGCTTTATCTCTCCTGCTTTTATGTAATTTGCATGGGTAATAAAAGCAACCGAGAATCCTAATCCATCCATGAAATAATAGAGAAAAAAATACAATACCAAAAGATAATTCATTGCTTTTTTATAGTATTCTATCATCCGGGGATTAAAATAGCAAGTGTTTCTTAAGCTTCCGCTTAATGGTTGTCCCTAACCATATAACTTCCATCCTCACTCTACCATCACGCATTTTTCAGTGTTGTTCTCATATGCTACTTCCATAATAGCAAAATAGGTGTCCAAAAATACGGACACCTATTCCCCATATAACCATCTGTGAACATCAGAAACATCTGCCTGAGATGAAATATGTTGTAACCTTGCTTTCTCCATGATAGAATATGGGTAACCACTCAGCAAGTCTGTGCATTCACTGCGCATACCGTACCAGAACAGTATATTTTGTCAAGCAGCAGGTGAATTATTAGGATGCGTCAGCTTCTCCCGCTGTGCAACTGTCCAAAAAATACTGGACAGTTACAATATTTGTATTTACACACACTTTTTTGAAAACCGACTGACAACCCCGGAAACAGTTTCATTTAGAAAGGACAGCCATACGATGATCATTGACTCACACGTTCATATCGGAAAAATACTGGATTTCGACATGCCTGAAGAGCATGTGCTCTACTCTATGGAAAAGTACGGAATCTCTTTCTCACTTGTCTCAAATATCGAGTGCTGTGAAGGCGACCATGCGGGACGGCCGCTCCCGGAAGAACTTCAGAAATCCCAGAACCTGGTATTAGAAAACACCCTGCGCTTCGCCCGCGCCCATGCAGACCGGATCGGCGTGCTGACGTGGCTGAAGATCCGCACTACGCAGCCGGATGCCCGCTTCCGGAAGCTGATCGATGAAAACAGGGACATCATTTACGGCCTGAAGCTTCACCCGTTCCACTCCCGGACTGCGCCCGATGACGAAAGGCTTGAAGCCTATTACAGGATCGCTGCGGAATACGAGCTCCCGGTCGTATCCCACACAGGCGGCTGCGAGGAGGCGTCCTCCCGCAGGCTCTACAACTCCGCGAAAAAACACCCTGAACTGAATTTTGTAATGGTACACATGGATCTCGGAACCGACAACCGGGCAGCGTTGGAAATTCTCGGAGCGCTTGGAAACCTTTACGGCGACACCACCTGGGTTCCCACAGCCACCACGCTTGAAGCCGTCCGCAGATACGGCAGTGAAAAAATGCTTTTCGGTTCCGACAATCCGATCGACGGCAGGGATACCTACCTGCGCAACCGAAGCGGAGACCGCTCCCTTTACCAGCAGTATTTTAACGAATTCCGGTCCATGCTTCCACAGGAGGACTATGACAATATCATGTATAGGAACGCCGCCCGGATGTTCGGCATCAGCATAGGAGGCTGACTCCTGAGATACAGACTAACAGTTCCGGCCGGCACTCAGCCGGCCCGGGGTATTTAACCGATACACCGCAGCTGCATCCGCCTCTTCGTGGATCCCGCGCTGTCCCAGACCCTTAAAAGGTGTTCCCCAGGATCTTAGACAGATTTCCGGAAATGCCCCTGGCGATATCCGGCTTGTTCATGGAATAGACGTGCACATTCGTGATGCCGTTGGCGTACAGGTCAATGATCTGGTCTGTCGCGTAGGCAATCCCCGCCTGCTTCATCGCGTCAGGATCAGATCCGAATTTATCCACCATCGCTTTGAATCTCTGAGGCATAAAGGCGCCGGACAGCTTGATCGCCCGCTCCACCTGATTGGCGTTGGTGATCGGCATAATGCCGGGCAGAACCGGAACCGTGATGCCCGCCTCGCGGATCTTGTACAGGAAATTATAAAATAAATTATTGTCAAACACCATCTGCGTGGTCAGGAAATCCGCGCCGGCGTCCACCTTTTCCTTTAGATACCTGATATCATCTCTCTGATTGGCGCTTTCCGGATGAATCTCCGGATAACAGGCCGCGCCGATGCAGAAATCTCCCAAAGCCTTCAGCTCGGCGATCAGATCTACCGCGTAGCGGTAATCCCATTGGCTGCGGTCTGTCTGCTCCAGTTCCGGCGTCAGGTCCCCCCGCAGAGCCATCACGTTCGTGATGCCGCACTCCTTCATCTCCTGGATCTTCTTATGTACCTTTTCCCTGCTGGAAGAAACGCAGGTGAGATGCGCCAGCATCGGCACACCATATTTTTCCTTGATATTCTTCGCAACCGCCAAAGTATATTCACTCGTTCCTCCGCCCGCACCATAGGTCACGCTCATAAAAGAAGGCTTTAACGCCGCGATCTCCTCCGTCGCCACCCTCACGCTCTCATAGGAAGTCTCCTTCTTTGGAGGAAAAACCTCATAGGAGAGGGACATCTGATTCTGTTTCAGTATTTCAATGATTCTCATAGTAATTTTTCCTTTCTTCACGGACTGCACAAAGCCTCAGTCTACATTTTGAGTTTCGCAATTACCTATACGGCGGCACATTAGAAGGAAAGCTTCATCTCCACCTTCACGGGTGCCTTCACATGCTCCATGAACACTTTGCCATCCTCCGGACTGCCGACAACGGAACCGTAATGTGTGGGAATCGCAATCTCAGGCTGTATCGCATTGACCAGCTCCGCCGCCTTCTCCGCATCCATCGTGTAGGTGCCTCCGATGGGCACCAGCGCGATGTCACACCTAACCGCCTTGGCCTCGTCCGTGGCGTCGGTATCCCCCGCGATATAGATTGTCCGGCCGTCCACCTTGAGGATATAGCCAACCCAGCCCGCGCTTTTCCGGTGAAACGGCTTCTTCAGGTTATACGCTGCAACCGTATCGAATTCCAGGCCGTTCACCGTCCTGGTCTGGCCGGGCTTTACCGTCACAAGCTCCGCATATCCACTGACTTCCTTTTTCACCGTCTTCTCCATGCCTTCCGGCACGACCAGGACCGTGTGGTCTGAGATCACTTTTTCTATATCCTCCGGTGAAAAATGGTCATAGTGGTCATGCGTGATAAAAATATAATCCGCATCCTTCGGCTCCTCCTTCATCTGAAAGGAATCCACATAAATGGTTCCCATGCTGCCTGTGATGCGAATGCTGCTCTGCGCAAATACTTCAATATTCTCTGTCATACCCTCGTCCTCCTTGATTGCTGTTTCCCCGGCCTGATCTTGCGGTTCCGCTTTTCCCGGATCCTGCTCCCCGTCCTGTTTCCCCGGTTCCGCTTTTCCCGATTCTGCCTCACCGGTCTGATTTCCCGACTCCGCTTTTCCTGATTCTGCCTCCCCGGTCTGATCTCCCGGCTCCGCTTTTCCTGACTCTGCCTCCCCGGTCTGATCTCCCGGTTCCGCTTTTCCCGGACCTGCATCCCGACCGCTCAGTCCCTCCATCCAGCTGAGAGATTCCCCTCTCCCATATCCATTCCAGACGCAAAAACCGATCAGCAGGATCCATGCGATCAGGCAAAGCGGCACAAGAATCCGGAACTTCCATTTCTTTGTCTTGTGGTGCCAGATCCGCATGCCTAAAAACGCACCCAGCCCGCCTCCCGCCGCCGCGAAGCCAATCAGGGTTGCTTCGGGTATGCGCCATTTTCCCTTGGCTGCCTTACGTTTATCTGCCCCGTACAGGATAAATGCCGCCACATTGACCGCCAGCAGATACACGTACACCATATTCATCAGTTTCATGTTCCCTCCATTAACCAAAATCCTCCGGCGTGTTAGTGCGGCGTCTCCATCATCCTTTGAATCATTGCAACCTACTCAGCAGGTCCTGTGTAGTTACGGATCATTCCTGCCGGTTACTACCCGCTGCGCAGCTGTTCAGCACCTTCTGCACAGCTGCCTTCTCACAACACCGTTTTCATGGCTGTTTTTTATCCGGACACTTTGCGCCTGCAAATCACATTACGAAGGATGCGCCAGCACCTTCGCCGCATACCAGCAGTCTGCCGCCACAGCCGCCCCGTTTCTCTCCGCTGCCTCCACGACGCTGTACACCAGGCGCTTCGCGATTCCCTTGCCGCCGTAGGCTTCGTCCACTTCTGTATGATAGATATTCCATCCCTCCGGCGTCACACGAAAGCAGCACTCCCCGATCTCCCGATCCCCGTCATAGGCAATGCTCCTTAAGGCATTCCTGTCCAACACGATCCGCACGCCGTGGTTGTATGTGACCGTCAGGGCGCCGGACGGACACTTAGACACCGCCTTCCATACCTTTGCGGTCTCCACGCCCCCCAACTGGATCCACGGTTTTCTGTTAATGTTAAATCCCTCCGGGCAGCCGGTGACACACTGCTTCGCGTGCCGGCACTTTTCTGAATCCCAGAACACGGTGATGTCCCCGCTTTCATAAATCCTGTGCATACTCACACCTCCTCCAATATCGGCATTCACAGTGTATCGCCTTCCAGATACCTGAGCCGTAACTACTCAGCAGGTGCTGAGCAGTTACGCAGCGGGTGAAGCTGGCGCATCC
>CAMHJT010000190.1 GCA_946185495.1 uncultured Clostridiaceae bacterium
TCCCCGACCTCCAGCCTCGGAATCACCGCATCCCCGCTTCTTGTTTTTAACACAAACTCGGAATATTCTGTCGGATCACTGGATTTGATCACATCAAAACCCTTGTCATATACGATCAGCTTGTTCAGCACATCCACGTCATCATAGACCAGCATTTTTTTTGTACCCGCAATAATCAGCTTCCGCTCCTTGATCGGAGAGATCCAGTTTGCCTTAATGTTCGCGATAAAATCTCCGTAATCAGCGTTGATAAACGTAACCGAAGGCTTCATGCTGTAAATGATACGCCCCATACTGTTCACGCTTTTTACCTCCGCACCGCCGGAAAGATAATCTATGATCGACAGGTCATGCACGCTCAGATCCCACATTGCGCTCACATCATTTTTGACCTTTCCCAGATTCATCCTGGAGCAATCGAAATAAATGATGTCTCCAAGCTCCCCCGCATCAATGATCTCCTTAATCTTCATTATTGCAGGATGATACACCATGATGTGATCCACATGAACTATAATATTCTGTTTGCTTGCCAGCTGCTTCAATTCAACCGCCTGCGCAACATTGTCGGTAAAGGGCTTTTCAACATAGAGATGCTTGCCGCTTTCTATTACTTGTTTCGCAAGCTCGTAATGCGCGCTTGTCTCAACCGCCAGGCATACGGCGTCTACTGTATCATCCGCAATCACATCTTCAAAGCTTGGCGTATACTGCACACTGTTTGCGTAAATCCCTCTTGCCAGTTCTATCCGATCCTGCTTCGGCTCACAGATATATTTAAAATTCAAATGCTTATTCTTATATAGATTTCTGGCAACATTGGGTCCCCAATATCCATAACCGACAAGCGCAAAATTAAGCATACTCTTCCTCCCCTGTCCTGATTTCTCACAACCTCCAAAACCGCATACCCGATGCCCTCAACTCATCCATACGATAAAGGCTCTTCACATCAATCAGAATTTTCTCTTCATCCGGCAGCTCAGCCTTGAATAACTCCTTGACCTGCATCATGGACATAGAACGAAATTCACTATGTCCCACAGCAACTACAATGCAGTCTGCCTTGGGAAGCTCCTCCCACGGCACAAGCTTCACCCCATATTCACGGTCTGCAATCTCAGGATCCGCCCATGCATCCGCCACAACAGGATGGATCTCATACTCCCTGAGCCGGTTTATGATGTCCACAACCTTGCTGTTCCGGGTGTCCGGACAGTTTTCCTTAAATGTCAATCCCAGGATAACCACTGTAGATTTCTTCGGAGCCTTTCCCGCCTCAACCATCTCTTTGATCGCCGCGTCCGCAACAAAGGCGCCCATGCTGTCATTCACCTGTCGTCCATTCAAAATGATTTTGCTGTGGTATCCAAGCTTTTCTGCGGCGTTAGTGAGATAATAGGGATCCACTCCTATACAGTGCCCTCCCACAAGGCCGGGCTTAAAGCCAAGCGCGTTCCACTTGGTATTCATGCCTGCCAGGACCTCGTCCGTGTCAATCTGCAGTTTATCGCATATAATGGCAATCTCATTCATAAACGCGATATTGATGTCCCTCTGGCTGTTCTCCACCACCTTGACAGCTTCTGCCGTTTTAATATCAGATACCGGAAATGTCCCGGCCTTGATGATCATATCGTATACTTTTTTAATTTCACATGCAGATTCCTCATCCATTCCGGATACAACCTTCGTAATGGAAGTCAGGGTATGGATGCGGTCTCCCGGATTAATACGCTCAGGACTATACCCGATTTTCCAGTCCACGCCGCATCTCAGACCCGATTCTTTTTCAATCAGCGGTACACAGATATTCTCTGTCACTCCCGGATACACAGTTGACTCGAACACCACGATCGTACCCGCTGACAGGTTTCGGCCTACCGTACAGCACGCTCCCTCGATTGGACGCAGATCAGGTCTGTTGTCATCATTGACCGGAGTCGGCACAGCAACCACAATGAACTTAGCTTCCTTTAGCTTTGCAGGATCTGCCGTAAACTCCACAGTCGTATATTTAATTGCCTCTCCTACCTCATTTGTTGCATCGATGCCATTGCGATATTCATTTACCCTTTTTTCGTTGATATCATAGCCGATCACCTTTACATGCTTTGCAAACTCCACCGCAATGGGCATTCCAACATACCCAAGTCCCACCAATGCAAGCTTTTCAGAACCTGAGATCAGGCTTTGATAAATATTATTGAATTCCATACTTTGTCTAACTCCTATTTCCTCTTCTGCTGATCATGTGCCTTCCTCATTGATCAAATCTTCCAACAAAATCCATTGTGCTGCATTCCTCCAGCGGAAGCTTTACGGGACGATGCTCAGCGGCCGATTTGTAAATTGCCAGTATCATCTCCAGCGCGCGCTTTCCCGCTTCGCCGTCAATGTAAGGCGGACGGCCGGTTTGAATCGCGTCAATCACATCCGCATACAGAGGCGTATGTCCAAATCCATATACATTGGGCGGATTCTCATGATAGGTTGCCTTCACAAATTCAGGATCATCCAGATTATCCCCAAAGCACCATTCCTCTATAATGTTATCACTTGTTCCGCCGGCCTTAACCGTTCCCTTCTCTCCGAATATATATAATGTCTCCTCCAGATTTTTGGGATAAACATTCGTTGTGCCTTCAATCAGTCCATAAGAACCGTTCTTAAATTTTACAAGCGCCATACCCAGATCTTCTGCTTCCAGATAGGGATGCGTCAGTCGATCCGTGTATGACATCACTTCGTCCACTTCATCTCCCATCATCCACCTTAGCAGATCAATATTGTGTATGCACTGGTTCATCAGGCAGCCTCCATCCTGCGCCCAGGTTCCTCTCCATGGTGCCTGGGAGTAATAGTTTTCTCCCCGATTCCACCTTATATGAGCCGCTCCGTGAGAAAGCCTGCCAAACCTTCCCTCCTCCAGCGCTTTGCGAATATACTGTACCGATTTATTAAAGCGGTTCTGATGGTTTGCACAGACCACCACCCCTTTTTCTTTCCCCGCACGGATAATCGCATCCGCGTCAGCAATCGATAACGCGATAGGCTTTTCAATAATTACGTTGCACCCTGCCGCTATACAATCCAGCGCAATCGCAGCATGTTTGCCGGATTCTGTTGCGATTGCAACAAGCTCAGGTTTTTCCTCCCTTAACAGTTCCCTGTAATCCGTATATCTTCTGACAGACTCCAGGCCAAAGCGCTCTGATTTCTCTGCCATGGCTTCAGGCAAAATATCGCAAATTGCTGCAAATTCTAAATGATTATTCTTTGCCGCCTCAATGTGGTTGGGAGAAATACGTCCGCAACCGATCAGTGCGTATCTCATAGGCTGTTTATACCTCCATTTGTTTTTCCATCATCTCTACTATTTTTTCAGACGCATATCCGTCTCCAAACGGCTGATAATTAACATCGATCCTCTGTTCATGTTTTAATTTCTCAGTTATCTCATCCGCGTCGGCATGGCTCAGCTCATTCCGCCCATCGATCATGGTTTCCGGCCAGCATACAAAATCTAAGATTGTTACGCATTTCTTCCCGGCAAAAAAAGCCTCTCTCTGTAATCCGCCGGAATCTGTAATGATCTTTAACGCATTCCTTACCAGACTCAGGCTTTCCAGATATCCTACCGGCTCTGTCAATATCACTTTATCCAGCTTATGTTCATTCCGAAGCCTCTTTGCCCTCTGCTTATTCCTCGGATGCACAGGATAGACGGTCGGCGCGTCAAGCATCTCGCACGCCCTGAGAATTTCAAGGAGCTCCTTATCATCATTCGTGTTTTCTTCTCTGTGACAGGTAAGATAGTAATAACGTTCCGGCACAGAAGCCAACGCTCCGGACAGCAGCTGAAGCTGCATGTCTTCTGTTTTCACCCGTCCGCTGTATTCACGGAATGCGTCAAACATGGGATCACCCACAAGGTAACTCCGATCCTGTAATCCCTCCTTAGCCAGTTCGTCACACCCGCTCCCGGTAGATACCAGCAGCAAAGAAGCAACATGGTCTGTACAGATCCTGTTGATCTCCTCCGGATTTGTCATGCTGTGAGTCCTCGCACCTGCTTCGACATGACATATCTTTATATGGAGCTTTGCCGCTGCCAATGCAGCCGCAAGCGTAGAATTGGTGTCGCCGTATACCAGCAGCCAATCCGGCTTTTCCTTCAACAGGACTTCTTCTATTGCCATCATCATTTTCCCCGTCATCTGGCTATGTGTTCCGCCAGATATTCCCAGATTATAATCCGGAGCAGGAATGTCCAGTTCATCAAAAAACTGCTGGGACATATTGTAATCAAAATGCTGTCCTGTGTGAACAAGGACCTCTGTATGTTTTTTCCTGAGTTCATGAGAAACCACAGCCGCCTTTATAAACTGCGGCCTGGCACCAACTACAGTAACTACCTTCATTCATCTTCTCCTTTAATCCTTCTTCTTAATGATTCCGATTCGTTACCACTTCCACACAGCAAAAATTATATTTGGGGGATATCCTCCAATTGTTTTGCAATGTCAAGAATTTCTGCCGCGTATTGGTTCACGCCTTCTCAATCACACATCTATGCCGCTTGAACCCAGGGCTTGTGTTCGGAAGCTCCGCGTCATAGTTAATCCCCACCAGCAGGATATTCCCCTTGTAGTGTTCCAGCCTGTCCG
>CAMHJT010000191.1 GCA_946185495.1 uncultured Clostridiaceae bacterium
GCTGGTGCCAAGCTGCATCGGCCTGATCCTGTACCTGATCGTGCGGATGGACGCGAAGGTGGCAACCTGCTCCAACTGCGGCGCGGAGGTAAACGCCAAGGAGCAGTTTTGTTCCGGCTGCGGGCAGACGCTGGTCCCGGCGAAGGAGATTTCGTCGGAGCGGGAGCAGGCAATGCGCTCACAGAAGAAGGTTTTGATCGGATTTTTCTCGTCGATGGCCGCTGCGGTCGTATGTGTCATTTTTATGATCGCGTTTTCAGCGATCGCGTTTGTGAATACCGGAGCCCGCATTGCCGAGAAGGCGTCTGATCCTGAGACCTGGAAGGCAGTCGAAGGCGTGCTGGGAGGCCTGGACGGCGTGATCGGAGAAGTGGACGGGCTGCTGGAGGATGGGGAACTCCATATTTCGGTGGATGACGGACGGGTGCGGATCCAGGGAAAGGACGGGAAGGACCTGATCTCTGTGGAGGAAGACGGGGAGAATGTTTCTGTGGATCTGGACATGGAGGATCTGAAGGAGATCCTGGATAAATACGGCATTGAGTATGACGACAGCCTGGAGGAGAAGGACCTGGAAAAGATGCTGGAGGATGCGTTTGAGGGAAAGGATACAAAGAAGCATACGGAGGAAGCGGATGGAATATGATTCGCCGATTACACGGCCGAAACGACCGAATAGACAGGTGAAATAGTTTTTTCTGTATTTTTTTCTCAAAATCAAAAGAATGTGTGATATAATATCCGTGACTGTTCCGATGGATCGCGACAGTTGCGGATATTTTATTTTGGAAGAATGTGCACGAAAAAGAAAGGATGGAGAAAGATGAAAAAGGGCAGGATATGGATGCTTCTGCTGGCTGTGTCAGTAGTATTTGGCGCTGCTGTTTTTGGCAGGGAGGCGAGGGCAGAGACGTTTGGAGATTTTAATTATACTCTGACGAACCATAAAGAGAATATTAAGATTGAAAAATATCTGGGTTCGGATGAAGAGGTTGTCATTCCGGAGGAGATTGAAGGAAAGAAGGTGCTGACCATTGGCGGAGCCGCGTTTTCGGGACGCAATGATATCACGAGCGTGACCATACCCAACACTGTGACGGGGATCAGCGGGATGGCGTTTTCCGGCTGTACCGGATTGGAGGTGATGATCCTTCCGGACAGCGTGACGACGATCGGAAGCTTTGCGTTTTCTAACTGCAGCAGCCTGGTGGCAGTGAGCTTTCCGGACGGTCTGGAGACTATCGACGCCGGGGCGTTTACGAATTGCTCCAGCCTGAAAAACGTGACCATTCCCGCCGGTGTGATAACCATCAACAGCCTCGCGTTTTCAGGGTGTACCAGCCTTGCATCTTTGAAGGTATCGGAGGATAACAGGGTATTCGACAGCCGGGAGAAATGCAACGCCATTATTGAGAGCAATACGGGCAAGCTGATCGCGGGGTGCATGAATACCGTGATTCCGGAGGATGTGAAGGAGATCGGAGCGGGAGCGTTCAATGGATGTGCCAGCCTGCTCAGTATCCGGATTCCGGAAAGCGTACAGGCCATCGGGGAATCTGCTTTCTTGGGATGCGTCGCGCTTAAACAGATCATACTGAAGAAGGGCTCCTATGCGGATACCTGGGCGCAGCAGGGCGGCTACTCCGCGGCTGTGATCTACGAGGGAGATCCGTATTATTTCAGGGTGACGGAGGATGGAGCGGAGCTTTTGAAATATTGCGGGAACGACACCAAGCTGGTGATTCCGCAGGAAGTGGAGGGCGTTACGGTGACAGGGATCGGAACGGGTCTGTTTGCGGGACAGGCCGGGATTACGGAGGTAACGGTTCCGGGCAGTGTTACGGCTATTGGGGATAGCGCGTTTTCCGGCTGCAGTGGGCTGACACAGATCACGCTGCCGGCAGCCATGACGCAGATCGGGCAGGAAGCGTTTTCCGGCTGCAGTAAGCTTACGTCCATCAGCATTCCGAAGGGGGTTGCCGGGATCGGGAAGTTAGCGTTTTCCGGCTGCAGCGAACTGTCTGCGGTTGTCCTTCCGGCAGGAGTGACGGAGATCGGGGACAGCGCTTTTTATGGCTGCAGCGCCCTTGCTTCGATGGAACTTCCAGCTGAACTGGAGCAGATCGGGGAGAATGCCTTTTATGGCTGCAGCGGGCTTAAGGAGCTTACGATTCCGGAAAAGGTGACGAGCATCGGCAAGGATGCGTTTTCCGGCTGCAGCAAGCTGGAAACCCTGACCGTGAAAAAGGGATCCTATGCGGATACCTGGGCAGGGGAGCAGGGATATCAGACAGAATACATTGCAGGTTCAGAGCCTGACACGACAGAGGCGCCGCAGCCATCCACCCAGGCTGCAACGGAGGCATCGCAGTCATCCACCCAGGCCTCGACGGAGGCGCCGCAGCCGTCCACCCAGGCCGCAACGAAGACGCTGCAGCCGTCAACGCAAGCCGCGACGGAGGCACCGCAGCCCTCCACTCAGGCGGCAACGAAGGCCGCAGGAGTTGACGCACAGACGACAACGGAAAAACCTGCAAAAAAGCAGGCGGCCATAGAGGTAAAGTCCTATGAGAAAGAATACGGCTGCAAGGCATTTGCCCTGAAGGCAGCATGTGACAGTGACGGAACCCTCACTTACAAGAGCAGCGATCCAAAGGTTGCAACCGTGTCTGCAAAGGGCAAGGTGAAGGTCAAGGGCTGCGGAACCGCGAAGATCACCATCAGCGTGCCGGAGACGGAGGCCTATGAGGCTGCGGAAAAGACAGTGACGGTCAAGGTGGTTCCAGGCCAGGTAAAGGGATTCGGCATACCGTCGATGGCGGAGCTTAACAAGCGAAGGAAGCTGTTTGTCAAGTGGAAAAAGCAGTCAGGCATTACCGGATATGAGATCCGCTGGTCAACGAAGTCCTTTACAAGCAAGCAGTACAAGAGCAAAAAAGTATCCGCTTCCACAAAAACATATGATATTGCGGACTACAGCACGATCAGGAAGCTGAATGCGAAGTATTTCTATGTGAAGATCCGGGCATACAAAAAGGCTGGAAAAAAGACGTATTATGGCAAGTGGAAGACGCTGAAGATTTCAGGAGGCGCATGATAGATCTTTACGCCCGGTCGGAAGATGTGAGAATATCAGTAACTGCTTAAGCCAGTCTGCACATTCACTGTGCAGACCGTGTCAAAACAGTATATTCTGCCGTGCAGCGGGTGAATTGGGATGCGAGGGCTTCATCCACTGAGTAGATTTGAATATAATTGGTAACTACTCAGCAGGTCTGCGCATTCACTGCGCAGACCGTGCCAAAACAGTATATTTTACCGTGCAGCGGGTGAATTAGGATGCGCCAGCTTCACCCGCTGCGTAACTGCTCAGCACCTGCTGAGTAGTTACTATAATTGTCATAAAAGGGGAAAAAGCAGGTTTTCAAAATGATTCAGAGCCTGCTTTTTTCTATTAGAAGGAGCTGGTAACTACTCAGCCAGTCTGCACACTCGCTGCGCAGACCGTACCAAAACAGTATATTTTGCTGCGCAGTTACAGGAGCTGATTGGCATCATTGCTGCGCCGGATCGAAGGATTACACCGATTATCCTTCCTATAGCTACCGAATAGGGTAAATGAATTGATTTTTCGGCACGCAAAGTGTAGAGTAAAGATTAAAACATAAAAAATGAGAGACAGAAATTAAACGGAAATGGAAGAAGAATCTATGGCGGATATGATTGATATCAAGGTGGTCATCGATGCGCGCTGCATCGAGCCGAGAGTGGAGATCCACACAAAAAGTGAGACGGAGATGGTCGGGAATATCATCAACGCGATCGAAACAGTAGCGAGGAACAAGTACCCTCCCGTGATGGTGCAGGACAAAGGAGTGGTCAGGATCATTTCCCAGAGAGACATTTACCGTGTCCGGACCGAAGGCCGGGAGGTGAGGCTGGATACGGAAGACAGCTCGTATCCTGTCAGGGGCACCATGGCGAAATTTGAAAGTGAATTGGACGAGGAACGTTTTTTCAGAATCTCACAGTCGGAGATCATCAATCTCTACAAGGTGGATTCCTTTGATTTCAGTATTGTGGGAACGGTTGGCGTGCAGTTCGACAACGGGATCAGGAGCTATGTTGCCAGGCGGTGCGTGAAACCGCTCAGGGATAAGCTGAAAAAAATGTATGAGTATCCGGTGGAAGGGGGGGAACAGAGATGAATTTAAAGAACAGGTTTATCTTCAAGGCGTCAGTAGGTTTTTCGTTGGGAATTCTTGTGACCATACTGATCAATACCATTATGAGTTATATGTATTATGGAGATGGAGAAGCCTATTTCCGGGAGTTTTTAATTGCAGGGGGAGCACAGAGTCTAAGAAGATTCTATATTGAGCTTTTGTCGGGGGGGATGCTTGGGCTGGTTGGAAACGGCGGCGCTGTTGTGTACGAGATTGAGAGCTGGAGCCTGCTGAAGACCACGACGGTGCATTTTGCTGCCACCATTTTCGTGTATTTTGCCGTGGGACTGTATAACGGCTGGCTGACGCCGGGACCGAGCATGGCCAACACGATCCAGATCAGTATTTACATTCTGGTTTATGTGGTCATCTGGGTGGCAGCGGGGATGAGCTACAG
>CAMHJT010000192.1 GCA_946185495.1 uncultured Clostridiaceae bacterium
CCTATTTAGACGATAGGAACAACAGGCGAAAATAAAAACCAGCCCATCCTTGTACATTGACCCGTCTAGGATGGACTGGTTTATCTAACAAACATCCAAGGGCGGTCAACCCACCTTGTGGGCGGTCGCTCCTTTGCAATAATAATAAACCAGTCTGTCTTAAATGTCAAGTTTAAGGTTGATTTTTTGAAATACCACATTTTTGTGAAATTCTTTGAAATGCTATATTTTGTGCTTGTTAAAAAAATACCACATTTTGTGGTATTTTTTTATTTCACGATGAAAGATTAGATAGATAAACATAAATATTACTGAAATAATATGAAGATTTCTTGAAAAATATGTTGAAATTGTCGATATTATAAGGTAAGATAGAAAAAAAGTGGGTTATTGTGTGGTGAATTTTGCTTAAAGGACAGATGGCGGAAATACATGGATGACGGGGCGGGGGGTGCTTGCGTGATCGTATATGACGAAAAGGATATGAAGAATACGAGGGTGGGCTGTTACCCGACACTGGCATGCCTGTACAGTATTATCCCGAGGGATGTAAGGCTGCATATGGAGCGGGTAGGGATTTATGCTGCCGTGTTTTACAGGCATCTGATGAAGGAGCATCCGGATCTTTTAGAGCCTTTGAACCATGAACTGGATGACTGCTATCAGGATCTCTATACCCTGCATGATATCGGCCGGGCCTTTGTGCCGGTGCGGTTCCAGAACAAGGCCGGGGGACTGACGGATGAGGAGTTCGCGCAGATCAAGCAGCATACGGTTCTGACGGCAGATACGCTTGACAGCATTTATATTCTGCCGTTTACGGCTTCGGTGCAGATGCACCTGTTCAACATTTCCATGTACCACCACGAGCGGTATGACGGGAGGGGTTATCCCTTTGGGATCTCGCAGGAGCAGATCCCGCTGGAAGCAAGGATCTGTTCGCTGGCGGACGCCTACGACGGTATGACGAGCTGGAAGCCCTACCGGAAGAACATGCCCATCGAGAAGGTGCGGACGATCATTCTGGAGGAGGCGGGCAAGCAGTTCACGCCGTCGCTGTCGCTGGCCTTTGCGGAGTGCATGGACCAGATGCCGAGAGAAGAGCTGAATGAGGCCTGGGAGGCCCACGCCGGGCGGTATTTCGGACGGAATACGAAGGTTTCTGTGGGGTGACCCTAGTATAACCGATCTTAAATAACTCGACGAATGCTTGCCTGCTTATCCCGATAGCACAGCTCCAAAAGCCTCAGCGTAGCCCGCTACGCCTCCGTTTTTGGAGCTGTACTCTCGGGCAAGCATTCGTCGCATTAGTCGAGTTATTTCGCGACGGTTATACTAGGGAGCGCCGGACGGTAGCAGGAACGAAAAAAGGGCGGCTTCGGATTTTTGTGGGAAATATGGTAACAGGAACGGAAAAAGAGCGGCTTCGGCTATTCGCGGGGAAAAGAAGAATGATCGTTACAGGAAATCAGGGACACAGGCTTCGCATTTTTTGTGGAAGATGTGGCTGGACGGTTATGAGAGATTTGGGGATAGAGTTTTCTGTCGGATAATGATGGAAGTCAGCGACAGGTGATACAGGCAGAGGATGGCATATGGCAGGAAAAAAGAAAAAGGGACAATTGAATAACGGTGAAGCGGAAGCACCCGATCTGGAATCCGGAGGGGGACAGGCTGAGGGTTTATCCGGCGGATCGGATCCGCCTGCAGGCAGCGGGAAGCAGGCAAAGGGCGGCAGAAGATCCAAGGGCGTGGACCGGCATTACAAGCGGATGGAATGGCAGTCGAAGTTCTGGAATAAGGTAGATCCGTTGAATAAATTCCGACACTGGTATCTGGGCAAGGTCAGCCTGACCAGAAGCCTGTTCCGCGTTACTGCGGCATGGCAGACGATCGTGATATTGCTCAGTATTCTGGTGATTTTGTATATCATGGCGGCATTTTATACCGGCAAGGGCGAATTTGTCGTAAAGGTGGATCGTCCCATGGCCGATGACGGGTTCCTGATCGCGGAGGAGCCATCTTTTGGGGAACTGCTGGTCACGCTGAGAAATGACGCCGCGGAGGATGTGACGAACATATCCCTGGATGAGATCCCGCGGGATGTCATGAATGTGGACGGCAAGCACAACGGGGAGAACTACGTGGCCTACACCTTTTATCTCAAGAACCATACGGGTTCTCAGAAGAGCTATCAGTATCAGATGACCATGAACGGTTCCTCCAAGCATGTGGAGAAGGCGACCTGGATCATGCTCTACTATAATGGCAAGCAGAAGGTCTACGCAATGGAAAATGATGCCGGACACCCGGAAAGCCTCTACCGGAGATTTGAGATTCCGTTTTCGGAGCTGGCTGCGGATCCGGATTATATGAACGGGAGGGTGACGAATCCTTCCGAGGCCCATGTGACGGATGAAGTGGCGAAGATGCGGCAGATGGAGGATAAGAACGGGCTGTATGAGCTGAAGACGATTCCATGGGAAAGCGATGACGTGGTCTGCACAGGCTACGTTGACGCGATGGAGGTCGACGAGGTGGACAAGTTCACCGTTGTGATCTGGCTGGAGGGAGATGATCCCGACTGTACCGATGAGCTGTGGGGCGGACATGTCGAGTTCCGGATGCTGTTTTCGTATGCGGATGACAAGCATGGCGGCGCGCCCTCGGATCAGAAGGAACAGGCCGGACAGGCAGATGGTGAGAAAGAGGATGAACAGACGGACGCTCAGGATGACGGCGCCTCTGCAGAGGAGGGCGGGAAGTGAGATGTCATCAGATAAACAGGGCACAGTCCGGAGAGACTGGTAGATATTGAGGAAGAACCTATTTTGAGGAAGAACATGTTTTGAGGAAGAACATGTTTTGAGGAAGCGCATGTTTTGAGAAAGCGCATGTTTTGAAGAAGCGCATACATTGAGGAAGATCATGCTTTGAGGAAGGACGTATTTTGAGGAAGCGCATACTTTGAGGAAGAGCATATTTTGAGAGAAAGGGAGCGATGATTATGAAGAATCAAACGGACGGGAAGAAAAAGGGAAAAGTTGTGAAGAAGCTGAAAAAGATCCGCAGCATCGTGATGATGCTGATGGTGTGCGTGATGCTGTTGTCGGCGGCAACATACGCATGGTTTTCACTGAGTAATCTGGCGAGGGTCAGCAATCTGACGATGACGGTCAGTGAGGCGGATGGTCTTCGGGTGGCGTTGAATAAAGGAACGGATGATAATCCGACAACACCAGCAGAGAGCGAGTGGTCAGGCTCCATCAGTCTTGCTGAAACAGTTGTAAACGGTGTCTTAAAGCCGGCGACAACAGCCAATGGACTGATTTTTCAGAGGCCGCAGTACAGTGACGAGGGTGTAGTTACAGGGTTTATTACGGGAGATTCGGTGAATATGCTCGATAAGACGAATACTGCGAATTTAGCTAATGCAGCGGAAGGGTATTATTGCAGATATACGTTCTGGATGGAGGCTTTGAAGGAAGATGCGGTAGTGCATCTTTCAAGAGGCGCTAATCTGGATCAGGATTCCAGGACGGGAACATATATTGTCAGAAATGCTGCAAAGAGAGCCGAAAAAACAGCGGCACAGCAGGCAAAGAGTGCGGTAGATGCGACGCTTGCGACAAGGGTTAGTATTATTGCAGGGACAATGGGTGCAACTGCTCCTACAACGAGTGAAAATGATTATCATGCGTACAAGATTTATGAACCTTTTGCGGCAGCACATACCCTTGGAGCAACTTCTGTATCACAGGCTTCGGTTTCACCGACACTTGCTTCTGTTTATCCCGCTACTGCAGATTACATTATGAAACAAAACGCAGACGGCACTTTTGCTGGAGGAACAACAGCGGGTGGTTCCCAAGGATTATTTAAGCTGAAAGCAGATACGCCTACGTTGATTACACTTTATATCTGGATCGAAGGTTCAGACGAAGACTGTATCAATCAGATTGAATTGGATGATTTGATCATGCAGTTGCAGTTTGATAAAGGAGCTAACGATTAATTGAAGCTCTTGATTTTGCAATGATAACGGGGTAGAGATATGGGAGCATTTTTTAATTATTTTTTCAATTTCATGAATACAATATTCGGGTATCTGTGGGCTGTTGTCATTGCCATTAAGAATGCCATTGTGGGGATCCTGGATGTCAAGTATTACATTGACCTCTTCAAGACCTACAAGGATGACATGACACCGGGTGGCTGGATCGCGGCTATGCTGGCACATATCATGGTGACGCTGATCTTTATCCTTCTGGTCTACCTCCTGATCAGGGGGGTCCGGCTGCTGTTCCGCTTCAAGGTACCTGTGGTGGAATATGAGGCCATGAAGGACGAGGTGGTCACGCTGAAGCGCGAGATCATGAAGGCCAATTATGAGAAGGATAAGATCCTGGCCATGAAGGTCAACGAGATGGGCGTGAAGCTCAATGCGGATATCATGGATCTTGACAAGGAGGAGGCGGCTGCGGCCGCGGAGGAAGCCGACAAGGCGGAGGCACTGCGCAATGCCGCGGCGGAGAGTGAGAATGACTTAGATGGCATGTCGGACGCGGAGAAGGAAGCGCTTGC
>CAMHJT010000193.1 GCA_946185495.1 uncultured Clostridiaceae bacterium
GAGATGGCGGCAGCCGGGCAGGACAATGCAGGCGCGGGCAGGGAGATCCGGCTGGAGCAGCAGGCGGAGCGGATGGAAGAGGAACAGGACGCGAAGGAGATCGCTGCCATGAAGGATGAGATTTCCGGCAGGACAGACGCGGGTAGGCGTGAGATTGCCGTGGAGGACAAGGCGGATCGTGAACCGGCGTCAGGCCGCGAGGAGAAGCGGGTGGACATCAATGTGTCTTCGTATACCGGCATTTCCAATTCGCAGTTAAAGCAGATGTACCAGAAGGGCGAGATTTCCAAGATCGATTATGACAAAGAGATGGAGAAGCGGGAGGAACAGCTTGAGTCTCTGCAGAAGGAGGACGAGGAGACTGCGGAGGCGATGGCCGGCAGTGTCAGCGCGGGCAGCCGCGTGGAGATGGACGCGCAGGAGCTGAAGGCGGCTTTCGCGGAGGACAGCTCGCAGACATTGAACCCGAATCAGCGGGTAGATATTGTGGACACACTGCTCAGCATGGGCGTGCCGACGAAGGGATAAGGATGTAATAAACACATGACAGGAAAAGCCTCAGAGCTTGCGACTCTGGGGCTTTCGTTCTGTTCGTAATAGTTTATTCTTTGGTGGATTTGATACATGCCGGACGGCTCCTGCCGGATAGTTCCTTTACACTCCGGGCACTTGAACAGTTATTTTTATTCATGCATAGTCATTAAATAACAGTCCCGAATACCTTGACGCGTAATATGGATTCGGATAAGCGCCCCTGGTATTGGGATAGGTCACGATGACCTTGTCGACATAGTCGATGGGATTCAGCGTCATCTTCTCCGCGATACGGCTGATATCCTTACGGAAAGAGGACAGGTTGTCGTCAAAAAGCGTGCGGAGTTCATCACTGTTGATCTCCCCGCTTCGCGTCAGATGTCCGTCGTCATCAATCGTGAGCCCTGCCGAGGACAAGGCCTGCTGGTTACGCCTGGTCACGCTGCTGATGTCCCTGAGCAGCCTGCTGGCTCCCTGCTGCTGGCGGTTGTTCTTCGCGATATCCACGAGCTGGTTATAGGAATCCATGAAATCATTCAGCTTCCCGGAAATCTTATTCTGATCCGGCCTCAGGGATACCGAAACCGGCTCACTGCTGGCAGACAGCAGATCCACGTCAATGGCGTGGTTCAAAGAAATGCGGTTGCTGTTCGAGGTGTGCGGCGTTCCATTGATCAAAAAGCTCGCGTTCGACGGCGCGACCGCCACATGGTCAATTCCCAGAATAGAGGAAATATCGTTGCTCAGATGTGACTCGTCAAACCGGAAGATGGCATTCTCTCCCTCTTCCAGTCCCACGCTGTTGGAGCGGAGCACCAGGGCGCTGGTTCCGTCCACGCGGTTGTTGCGGATATTGGCGCGCACTCCGATCTCATTGCTGTTGATGGAGGAGGCAAGGCTCCTCTGTATGTCGATATTGGTATCCCCGCGGTGGACAGTCAGGTTGAAGGTGTACTGCTTCTTCCCGACGGCGATGCCGAGGGAATAGTCGCCCGGCGGAAATGATGTCTCGCCGGAGGGCAGATAGGTGCCGACATTGGTCTGGCCTGTTGCAAGCGAATCTACCTTGATCGAGAGCTGATCGGGCAGATCTCCGGGATCTCCTCCCTTCAGGTTCGCATAGAGCACCTTCTCATTGCTGGAAACAGCCACATACTGCTCGAATACGCTGTCATCAAAGGAGCCAAGGGAATTGCTTCCGGACTCCAGTGACATAGCAGCCTCCTTGATTCCGATGGCGTAGGCCTGCGTGGAATCAGGAAAGGAGAACTTGTAGAGCGGAGAATGCGTGGTCTGCTTCACCATGCTGTTGTAAACATTCTTCAGGTCGTTCTTCTTATGGGAATTGAACCGGCTCGACGTCTTGGGAGCGACGATATGCGTCTGATAATAGTTATAGACATTATCCAGATTCAGCATAGAAAAACCTCCTTCCCTGGAATGTATACAGTGCGTTCCGTCCGTGGAACGACACACTGACCATGCTGTCAAGAATATAGATGTATCTGCGGATCGCTGCGGCTGAACGGGCCTGTCGCGACCATTGTGCAGATGTATTGCCATAATGTGATAGTTAATTATATTATAGTATATTTTTTGCGAAAATGCAAGGATATTTTGTATCTGTTTAGTTGTACGCAACAACTAGTCTGTTGCATACCGGACGGCTCCCGACGGATAGTTCATTTACACTACGGACACGAGCTAAAGCATACCTTCGAACTAATCTCACCCTGCGCCTTCGGCTTGGGCTCACTAAGGTCTCAGGCATTGCGCTTAGTTGCTCACGCAGCGGTACAGCACTCGCGGTTATACATTTTTCAAGCATTTATTTTTTCCCGCGGTGCATACAGAGGTACTAACCATTCGGCGTTGCCGAATGCTAAGGACCTCTAGCATAGGGTTCGCTTCCTTTGTCAGCTCACCAAGTACCGGCGTTCGCAAATAGCCCTCCGTTGTAAATAAACTATCCTCTGGGAGCCTGTGTATCGACTGAAGGGTGAACAGTTACAATGGTAGGGAAATATTTTCAAAGATGTCTGATGAAGGCTGGAGTGAAAAAACGAAAATTGTTGATAATGACAAAAAACGCTATTGAAAACAGGACTTTAATCGTGTAAAATAGTGAATATCTAAGTAGTCCATTCTGATCGAAGCGATAGGAAGCGACAGGCTGTACAGAGCAGTAGAAGCTGCCTGGACAGATGGATGATGATAAGGAAATGTGAAGGGCTGGCGTTTGCGCATGGGAAACTGTGTGCCGCGGTTTGTTCTGCCGGGAGCGGGGAGCTGCGGCTGGGAGCAGACGGTGAATGCCGGGCACGGAATATGTTTTGCCGGGAGCGGAGGGCTTGCGGCCATGGCGAAGCCATGCCTGATGCAGGCTGTGAGAAGTCTCCTGTACGGTCAGAAGCCGGTGCGGCTGCTGTGTTGGCGAAGTCATGCCTTTTCAAGGAGGGAAAGCGAAGGATGGCATTTGAACAGACGGGCCGGATCGAGCCCTTTGATAAAAAACTGTGGCTGGCCTCTCCCACTATGCATGGGGAAGAGATGACATATGTACAGGAAGCGTACAGCACCAACTGGATGTCCACGGTTGGAGAAAATATAGACCAGATTGAGCGGATCACCTGTGAAAAGATCGGGTGCGGACATGCTGTGGCACTGTCCGCCGGCACCGCGGCGCTGCACCTGGCGGTCAGGCTGGCCGGTCAGGAGTTATACGGACAGCCGCAGGCAGGACATGGCACGCTGGAGGGCAGACGGGTATTTGCCAGCGACATGACATTTGACGCGACGGTGAATCCGATCTGCTATGAGGGAGGCATTCCGGTATTTATCGATACGGAGAGGGATACCTGGAACATGGATCCGGCTGCTCTTAGGAAGGCCTTTGAGCTCTACCCGGAGGTGAAGCTGGTGGTGATGGCACATCTTTACGGCACACCGGGAAAGATGGATGAGCTGGTAAAGATCTGCGAGGAGCATGGCGCAGTTCTTGTGGAGGATGCGGCAGAGTCGCTGGGCGCGTCCTATAAGGGAATCCAGACCGGAGCCTTTGGAAAATACAGCTGCATCAGCTTCAACGGCAACAAGATCATCACGGGGAGCGCGGGGGGCATGCTGCTGACGGACAGCCGTGAAGCTGCGGACCGGGCACGGAAGTGGTCCACCCAGTCCAGGGAGGCGGCACCTTGGTATCAGCATGAAGAGCTTGGCTACAACTACCGCATGTCCAATGTGATCGCAGGCGTTGTGCGGGGGCAGTACCCTCACCTGGAGGAGCATATCGCGCAGAAGAAGGCAATCTATGAACGATACAAAGAAGGTTTCAGGGATCTTCCGGTATCCATGAATCCGTATGACGCAGATGTCTGCGAGCCCAATTTCTGGCTGAGCTGCCTGCTGATCGATCAGGACGCCATGTGCAGGCAGGTCAGGGGAGAGACGGAAGCCTGTTATGTGAAGGAGAAGGGGAAGTCCTGTCCGACAGAGATTCTGGAGGCGCTTTTGTCCATCCGGGCGGAGGGACGCCCGATCTGGAAGCCGATGCATATGCAGCCGATTTACAGGACGCATGGATTTGTCACGGAGATGGGAAGCGGAAGGGCGATGACCAACGCCTATATAGAAGGAGCCTGCGTGGATGTCGGCATGGATATTTTCCAGAGGGGACTGTGCCTGCCCAGTGACAACAAGATGACAGCTGGACAGCAGGACCGGGTGATCGAGATCGTGAAGCAGTGCTTCGCTTAGAGAAGACGTAATAGGAGAGAGGGTTCAAGGAATGTATGCCAGGTATATAAAGCGGTGCTTGGATTTTTTTATATCCTTTTTTGCGCTGATCATTTTATCCCCGCTTTTGCTGGTCCTGTCCATCATAGGCGCGGTCATGATGGGGGGAAATCCGTTTTTTACGCAGGAGCGCCCCGGATGGCATGAGAAAGTATTTAAGCTTATTAAGTTCAGGACGATGAGCAATGCGAAGGATAAGGAAGGAAATCTGCTGCCGGATGAGGTCAGGCTGAACGGCTATGG
>CAMHJT010000194.1 GCA_946185495.1 uncultured Clostridiaceae bacterium
GTAGAGCACCTGACTTTTAATCAGGTTGTCGGGGGTTCGAATCCCCCGTGCTTCAGGTACTAGGAAGCGGTAAGCTTCTTTTTTATTTATGCGGATGTGGCGGAATTGGCAGACGCGCCAGACTTAGGATCTGGTGGGCAACCGTGGGGGTTCGAGTCCCTTCATCCGCATTGATGGAAGGCTTCGGGAGAGCAGGGGTGTCAGCACCGGCAGGACAGATGAAGCGGGATTGGCGGATTGTCAATCCGGAAAGGGATAAGGAGAGGGCTTGCCCTCTTTTTTTATTGTAAAATACGGGAGAATCGTGTATCATATTGTTGACATGGATTGTAATGCCTGTTCCGGAAGGGAATGGGCGGCAGAGGGATTTGTGAATATGGAATACAGAGCAGATTTTGTCACACTAAAATCATATATCGGGACGGATTGGAGACGGAAGGCGGAAAGGCTGGCGGTGCTGGCTGCGGTTTTGCTGGCCGGCTTGCTTACGGCTGGCGGGAAGGTGTGCGCAACCTCCTCCCTGGATCTCAAGAGGGAGTATGAGCAGCGCAAGAAAGAAGCTGAGGCCAATGCCTCTACGGCCAAGGGTCTGGCGGATGAGATTCGGGAGATGAACCTGCGGATCGCGGATGAGGCGCGGATGATTGAGATTTTGCATACAAATATCGCTGACCTGGATGAAAAGGTGGAGAAGGCAGAACGCGAGCAGATCAAATACGAAGAAGAGCTGGCTGTGCAGAAGGATTATCTGTATGAGAGCATACGGAAGAAATACGAGGATGGCAATGGCGACGCGTTAGGCCTTTTTCTCGGCTCGAAGCGAGCGACAGATTTCCTGGACCGGTTTGAGTACCTGAACAGGGTGGAATCCTATTTTGACGAGCGCATGTCGGCGTATGGATTTATGATGGAATTTGTCGCAAGGCAGAGAAGCAGCCTGGAGGAGATGAAGCAGGATCAGGAGCAGAAGCTCATAGAATATGAGACAAGCCAGTCGGTGTTTAACCGTCAGGTAGCGGAGCTGAAGGAGCTGATGGACGCGGCACAGAAGAAGGCGGATGATGCCAATAAATTTGCCACAGAGCTGGCGGCGGAGATCGCGGTGATGGAAGCGGAGGAACGGATGCTTCTGGGACAAAATGACGAGACGGGACAGACGGCAGGATGGAATCCGCTTTCATTCACCGGAGATGGAACGGATTTTTATTATGTGGAGGCGTATCCTTATACGGAGACTGAGCTTTATCTGCTGGCCGGGATCATTCAGACCGAGGCGGGGTCTTCCCATTATCCCGGCATGGTGGCAGTCGGAAGCGTGGTCATGAACCGGGTTGCCAGTTCGCGTTTTGACAATACGATCGAGGGTGTTATTTATGCGAGCAATCAGTTCGAGCCGGTGAGGACGGGCAGGCTGGCGGTAGTGCTGGCGTCCGGACCCGAGCAGTCCTGCTTAAGCGTTGCGAAAGAGGTTCTGGAGGGCAAACGGAATGTGCCGAATCTTTATTTCAAGGCGGACTGGTATGCTGAGGAGCATGGGATCGAGGGTGTTAATATCGGAGGAAATGTATTTCACTGAAGCGGCAGGCGAAACTCATAGGCGGGAGTTGGCGTATCCGCTGTCCGGCGGATATGGATTGTGAAGGCAGAAATGCTTTTATAGAGGAGGATAACGTATGATAACCATTTCAGTAGACGATCAGGTCAATGTTGCGAGGGAAATCGTGAAGATGATGGAGGAGATCGATCCGGACGGGGAGCATTCAGCCTACGGGGATCCGGAGACGGCGCTTCAGGGCGTTAAAGAAAAGCTGCCTGATGTGGCGTGGCTGGATATTGAAATGCCGGGGATTTCCGGTCTGGAGCTTGCGATGGAGGTAAAGAAGGTATCCCCGAAAACCAATATCATTTTTGTGACCGGACATGAAAAGTTTGCCTATCAGTCCTTTCAGCTGCACGCCAGCGGATTTATTTTAAAGCCCGCGACGAGGGAGGCGCTTGAGAGGGAGCTTGGCAGCCTGCGCAATCCGGTGGAACGGAGAGAGAAAAAGGGCGTGCTGCGGGTGCAGTGCTTTGGCAATTTTGAGGTGTTTGGCTCAAATGGCCAGCCGGTCAATTTTCAGCGCACAAAGAGCAAGGAATTGTTTGCGTATATGATCGACAGGAGAGGGGCGCTTTGTTCGGCCAATGAACTGTGCGGAATCCTGTTTGAAGACAGGGAGCAGGATCGGGCTCTCAAAAACCAGCTCCGGGTATTCATGTCGAAATTGAGGCAGGATCTGGCAAAGGCGGGAGCTGAAGATGTGCTGGTGAAGGGCTGGAACGCCAACGGAGTGGATTGCTCAAAGGTGGACTGCGACTATTATAACTATCTGAAGGGCGATACCTATGCGGTGAATTCTTTTCAGGGGGAATACATGACACAGTATTACTGGGCGGAGATGACGCTTGGGGAGCTGATCATGAAGCCGGAGAGGTACTAGACAGGAAGGATGGACAGGAAAATGACGGATAAGGTTGATTACGCGTCGCTGAGGGTGCTGCCTTACGCGGTTTTGGTAATGTTTATCGCGATGCCGGTGCTGGCAGTGATCGCGGTTCTGGTCATCGCCGCCTCCATGAATGTCGGGATTTCGGATCAGAGTGTGTACGGGGTGATCCGCGCCCTGTATTCCAATGGCCTGTTTTTGAATGATGTGGCAGTGATCACCACGCTGGTCTGCCTGTACAGGCTGAATGACCTGACAAAATGGTTCCGGTGTTCGTGGATGCTGTTTGCGGCGGAGCTGATCGCAAAGCTGGTGCAGCAGGTCTTTGACTGGGGGCAGGGAAAACTGCCGGGGCAGGTGTTTTTTCAGGCCGGATCGATGATCAGCGCTGTGCTGCCGGAGCTTTGCTTTGTGCTGGGCGTCCTGTTTCTGTTGAAGGGTTTTTGTGACATTTATGGAACGGTAGATGAGGGAGAGATTCCGGCGTGTCAGAAGCTCATCCGGGTATGGATCGGACTTCAGGGCGTACGGCTGGCAGTTTTGACCGTATTGTATCTGATGGTGCTGGCCTGCCAGCTCCTTGGCGTTTCCTCTCTTACAGACGCGCCGGAGCCCCTTGCGGGTGCGTTTGTGGTGTGCCTGGTCGTGTCCCTGCTGCTGCTGGCGGCCCATGCGGCAGTGGGCTGTATCGTCTATGTGAAGAGCGGGAGCGCGTGCCGGGACTATTACATCTATTCCTATAATGGAGGAATACAGGGGGGAGGACATAGATGAATGTGGAAGTGATCGGGAATGCTGCCGCGGTGAATGAGACGGTGACGCTGATCTCGGCAGTGCTCCTTTTATTTTTGTTTGTCGCGGTGGTACAGATGAGAAGCCACAGCAACCGGATGGGCTGGTTTGTGGCGGCAATCTTTTTGATGATCGGAGGGAGCGCGTCAGAAATTGCAGGAGAGAGCAGTCCGGCGTATGACATTTTACAGAGCGCCTCCGCCGGGTATATCCGCTCCCTGATCTTTTACGCCATGATCGCCCCGATCTTCGCGCTTTATTTTATAGAGACGGAGAGAGATGAGGGGCAGAGGTGGGACGGCCAGTTCTGGACGGCGGTGCACAGCCTGCTTGCGGTGCTGGTGGTCTGTCAGGTGCTGTTTGACACAGAGGGATTCTTGATGTGGCTGGCTTTTCTGCTCCAATATGTCCTGGCTGTGGTTATGTTGCTGTTCTCATCCAAGGATATCCGGGCGAGCTTCGGATTCATATTGGGAATGCTGTTCCCGATCGCGGCGGTGATTATCGGGATGACGGACAACAGGATGCATTTTTTGGGAATAGGGCTTACGATGCTTCTGCTTGTCGTGCTCTTCTTATACCAGTCGGATATGGAGAGGGAGTATCTCACGAGCCAGGCGGAGCTTTCTGAGAGCAAGGTATCATTGTTGATGGATCAGATCCATCCGCATTTTATCTATAATTCGCTGCAACAGATCGCGCTGCTGTGCGATGAGGACGCGGCGGCTGTGAAGCCTGCGATCCTGAACTTTTCTGGGTATCTCCGGCGTAATCTGGAATCCCTGACCAATGTGGGAATGATCCCGTTTCAGAAAGAGATGGAGCATGTGGATATGTTTGTGAAGCTGGCAGGAATCTCGCCTTCCAGAAACTTTGAGGTGGTAAAACAGTTTGAGATCACCGATTTTTCCCTGCCGGCCATTACGCTGCAGCCCCTGGTGGAGAATGCCGTCAAGTACGGCATCGGCATGAGCGCGGAGGGAGACAGGATCCTCATTGAGACAAAGCTGGAAAAAGGATATATCGTGATCCGTGTCTGGGATGACGGGCACGGGAAGAAGACGGAGCTTTCCACACAGAAGGATCACAGAAGCGTCGGTACGAAAAATGTGATGACCCGGCTGAAGCTTTTGTGTGACGGGGAGCTGTCTGTGCGGCATATGAATGAGGGGACGGAGGCGGTGATCCGTATTCCGGCTGGAAAGGCGCTGGGGCAGGAAGAGT
>CAMHJT010000195.1 GCA_946185495.1 uncultured Clostridiaceae bacterium
CGGAAACCGCGGTCAGTCCCTTCTTCACTCCAAGTATCAACACATACGAAAAGACAAAGGAGCCGATGGACTGGGCGATATTCTCAAAAACACTGTACACACCAAACGCCCTGTCATAGCCATATTCCTTCACCTCGTCAAGCTCCGTAAAATATGCGGTCATCAGCGGATTTCCAAAGCCATCGGATATTCCGACGATGGCAAGGGAAATGAACAGCGCCGGAATGTTGTGGAACACGATCACCACAACAAAGGCAAGCGCGTAAACCAAGGATGAGATTGCGAGCCCCAGCCGCTTTCGTTTTCCAAACAGATTGGTAAGCCTCTCTCCAAGCAGGACAACAAACAATCCGTCAATCAGATAGGAATAACCGATATATGTCTCCGAAAGTCCCCACTCTTCGCCGATGATCGGATACATATAGTTCAGGTAATACCCAACGATCGCCGCAGGGATCAGCATCATGAAGAAGAACACCAGCATCCTCGGATTGGCAACCATCCGGATCGGTGACATCGCCGCCCCCGCCTTCTCCTCCTCGTCCCCATCCTCAACCTGCGTCTGGGACAGATACCGCCTTGAAATAAAGATCAGGGCAATACTCAGTAAAGAGGCGGTCGCAAAAAGTGCGGCATACGGGATCCACTGGATCAGGAAACCTCCAAACAGGATACCGCAGTTCGCGCCGCTGAATCCTGATGCACTGAAATAGGCAAAGCCTGTATCCCTTTCCTCCTCCGGCAGAGCCGTGATCAGGAGATTTACCATCAGTATAAGCGTGCCCCAGCCTGCACCAAGGATCACCGCGCTCAGGGACAGAACCCAGATGTTCGGCACTATCCTCATGAGCAGTCCGACCGTGATCAGGATCGAACAAAAAACCGCAGAGCGCTGGCCGCCAAACCGCTTGATCAACCGTCCTCCGACCGCAGAACAGACAGCGCAAGACACTACCTCTGCCGAGATCGGGATAGCCGCCATCACCTCTTTAGAGAGGCCGAAGGTTACACCCCTGCCGGCAATCCGCATGGCATAGATGGGCAGGATTGCCGTGGCAAGATTGGTCACAAAACAGATGATAAACGTTACAAACCTTAAAATACCGGCAGGAGGCGTCGCTGCCTCCCCTGACGCGGCCTGCTCCTCCCCTTTCTTCCTGCCCGCAACAAAATAAAAGATCTCGATCACAAACAGGATCACAACCGTCGTCATCGCAAACATATTGATGATCAGGGAAATCAGCAGCTTCTTGTTGTTTGCCAGAAATCCCGCCATATCCGTTCCGACCTCGATCAAGCCGATGGCTTCACCGGCATCATTAAACACAGGCTGAAGCACAAAGATGAAGCTTCCCGAGCTGCTGTTGCTGGTATAGGTCTTGCCGATTCCCGAGTTTAAGATCATCTGTTCATCGGAATCCTCATAATCCCAGTCATAAGGATAGACCGCCCCGACATTTTCGAGGGTGTAGGTAAGGGTGATCGTGTCATCGATCACTCGGTACAGCGAGCAGTACAGATCCTGTGACTCAATGATGCCCGACAAAAATACATCCTCCACTGCTTCCCTCACTGCCCGGTAATCCTCTCCGCTGTAATCGGACGGCTTGGAAATCTGCAAAAATGCATCCTTGGGAATGCGCCCGGCCGTCACCGTTGCCGCGAGATTCTCCCTGGAATAGATCGCCTCCTTCAGCTGTTCACTGAAATTCGGGTACAGGGAGCCCAGAAACAGCACTGCCAGCGACACCACGCCGCAGACGATTGCAATGATGATCCGCACATAGATATCTGCCTTTTTGATGATAAAGATAAAAAACAGGATCACGTCAACCACAGCCGAGATCACAAGCAGCAGCACCGAGATCCAGAGCAGGACTGTGATCACCTTCCACTGATCGCTCAGCTCCACCTCATAGTATATGTCACCGGCTTCCCCATCCCAGACCGCAAAGGAATAGGAGCTTGCGGACACAACGCCGTGCTCTGCATTGACATAATAGGAGATTTCCCGCTCCTCCACCGGCTCCTCATAAGACAGTTCACTGACGCTGCCGGAATCCGGATCCACCACAAGCAGCCTTCTCAGGCCGATATCCGCCACATAAAGCTTTCCATCCCCATAGCTCACGCCTCTGGTAATGCTGCCCTCCACGTCATCACAGTCATAGAGCAGTACATCCTTCTCGCCGTCCACATACTGATACAGCCTTCCGTCATAGGTCGTATAAAACAGCCTTCCCCCTTCCCTGTCCATGGTACAGGAAAGCATGATGCATTCTACCCCCTGAAAACTATAGGTATCCAGCCGGTTCTCCTCTTCATCCACGACATAGAATCTGTCACTGCCCTTCCTTATGTAGGATACAGAATCCTCCGCCCCGCACAGTCCCACCACGGAAGTACGCATGCGCACCTCCTCCTGGTGCTTGTCATTGACATAATCCCAGCTTTTGATCGTGCCCAGGAACTTGCCATCCGGAGAATATTTCACGATTCTCTCTGACTCAAGCCGCACGCCATGCAGGATCCTGGAATCCTGAATATAGACATTTCCCTCATCGTCACAGCTGATATTGCCGGCGCTCATAAAGGTGTCCTCCGACCCCTCCTGCTTCCATAAAAGCTTTCCTTCGCCGGAAATCTTCAAAAGCCTCTTATTGGAATCGTCGATCACATAGACATTTCCCTCTTTATCCCCGACACAGCAATATACATTCTCCAGTGCGAACGGCTGAAACGGTTTCACCAGAAGCCATTTTCTGTACACGATCACCATGGCCAATGATAGGATCAGTATGATCACACTAAATATGATCCTTCTTTTTTTACTCCGCGCCCTGCGCACTTCCTTATCCTGCATCCGTTTCTCTTCTCCTCTCATACAGCGTCAATCTGGAAGACAGCGTGTATTCCCTGCAAAGCTTCATCTTGTAGTTTCTGAGGCTTTCAATCCCGCAGTCCTCGGTATAATTGATGATATCTGCGCCCTTTAAGTATCTGTCATAGCATTCCTTCAGCAGATATTCATTGATTCCCTTGATCCGGTTGATCGCGTTTTTAAACTGATAAATGGCCTGGCCGGAACGGTTGGTGACAATACAAAATCCCGCCGCCTTTCCATCCACACGCACCAGAATCCCGTTCACATGCAGCCGGTCGAACGCCTCCACGACAGAATCTGTCACATCCGCCAGGCATCCGTACTGGCAATCCTCACATTTCCTTGTGCCGCACCAGTAATCATCCATAAACGCACGGATCTCGTCCTTGTGTGTCGTCTGAATCTCCACTGCTTCATAATCGAACCTGCGCATAAAATAATTGCGGCGGTAACGGTCGTCCTGGCGTTCCATCCCCTCCTCAAAGGCCTTCGCGGTATAAATATACTCCATAAAATCCCGCCTGTCCTCGATCTCGAAGCTTCCCAGCCTCTCATAATACGGAAGCATCCACCTGGTCACATCCATGATCACAAGCGGCTCGCCGATCTCCTCAAAATCCCGCCTAAGAACCGCAAACGCCGCTGCAACAGAATCTTCTGTGTACAGGCCGACAAACGGCACGCCAACCAGTATTTTCTCATTCGACTCATAACAGATCGCAACGATCATATCTCCTGATATCTTGTAAAAAAAAGGCAGGCTGGCATGCCACGCGATCATGTTAACAAAGCTGGATGAGGCTGCCCAATACCGATCCATCCTGTCATAATACGGATCAAACACGGTCTGGTCCTCCGGCGTGACCGGTTGATATCCAAGCTTCAGTATCCGCCCAAGCATCTCCTCCGGTATGTGATTTGTCACTTTCTTATTCATCTCTTTCTCATCGTCTCCTTCACTTCCGCACATCATTTCCGGCGCTCCCCAACACGTTCTGCCATCGAGGTGTCACGCCGCCAAATGATACCAAAGCACACAATCGAAAAAATTATAGCAAACCAACCATAAAATATCAAGTGAAAAGATGAAAAGAAAGGGGCTGTTCACGGATGATTTCGCATGAAAGCCCCTCTCCTGGTATATCTTACACGATTTTTACTGCTATTTCTTCACTTCGTCTTTGTCTGCGTGCCAGCGCGCACAAAGCCACTTTGCTCACTTTTTCACGTCGACTTCGTCTCCGTGATGTCGCTCGCAAAATGTCTTTGTCTGCGTGCAAGCACGCACAAAGCCACTTTGCTCACTTTTTCACGTCGACTTCGTCTCCGTGATGCCGTTCGCAAAATGTCTTTGTCTGCGTGCAAGCACGCACAAAGCCACTTTGCTCACTTTTTCATGTTTTTCTGGGTCTGGCGTTCGCGTTTTGCGGTGGCCGAACGCTCAGCGCCGTACTTGTTCTTAAGATCATCCTTGTCAATCTGGTTCTTATTGCCCCGGACCTTATTGATCCTGTCAACGATCTTGTCAATACGGGCCT
>CAMHJT010000196.1 GCA_946185495.1 uncultured Clostridiaceae bacterium
TCCGCAAAGCCCGGACAGCGCCCCGCCTCCTGTACCGCTTCCGCAAAGCCCGGACGCATTCCTGTACACTGGCCGGGAAGACGGGAAGGCTGAATGTGTTCCTCCTATCATGTACATAACTATACCCCCATTCCGACCGGGCAGGATGAAGGTCTTTCCCTCCTGCCCGCCGCAAGCCATCGGCCAGCTTCTGCCAGCCGGTTAAAGTCCCGTCTCCCGGCAATCTTTCGCCGGGACCAGGCCTTTTAAAAGCCTGCGGGCATCACCGGCCGAAACAGCGCCACGCCGCCCCGGCCTCCGTTTCTCAGCCCTTGAAATCAAAATGCTGTCCGACAGCCTTCTCTGATTCCGTACGCACCTGTCCTGATCTCTGCTGGTAGGAATAAGTCTGCACATCAGCGCACAACCGGTCCAGGGAATCCGCCTCAAAGGTGAGATACTCCGGCTCCTTTCCATACCGTTCCTGAACTGCCTTCTGAATCCGCTCCTCTGCCGCCTTTTTCTCCTCCCGCGTAAGCAGGGCCTCCTCCATGCGTTCTTCCTTCTCCGCCCTGTTCTCTGCCTGCTTCTGCTCCCTTTTCTTTGCAGCAGCCTTCTGCTCCTTTTTCTTCTCTGCTGTCTTCTGTTCCTTCTTCTTCTCAGCAGCCTTCTCCATGCGCTGCTTCTGCGCCTCTCCCGCTTTCTCTACTGTCGCGAAGAAGCTCTCATTTCCATTTTCATCCACCGACATGCCAAAATTTTTCACGCTGGCGCCGCTGCCTGCCAGACTGTTTTTCGCCGCAGCAAGCTTTTCCTGAGACATGGCTATGATGCCCTCATACTTCTTGCGGTAGGACGGATCCTGTGCCATGCGCTCGATTTTCTCCTCATCGATGAGCACCACCATCCTGCTGGCGTTGCCGTAGGAAGCCGCATTCTTCTGTACCTGTGCCTTCATGTCTTTGCTGACCAGCACAAAATCAGCATTATGATACTTGTCCTTCAGCTTCTCATAATACTCCTTTGCCTGGTCAGACAGCTGCACGTCGCCGATAGCGATTCCATACTCCGTAGCTCTTGGAATAAGGGGACTTCCTTTTTCCACAGGCGACCACGCCTTCTGTGTCCCGGACGTACCGGCCTGCTCCTCTGTCTTCCCCGTCCTGTCAGCTCCGGACGCGCGTCTGACGTCATCCGTCTTCTTTCCTTTGATCTCCGTTTTTGTCCATGTGGAATTTGCCTGCTGATACGCAGAAATACCATACAATCCAGATGCCATAATTCTACCTCCCTGTAGTTCATATGAATCGAGTGATTGCAAAACAATGTACTTTCCTGACCGGCTTTGTGCAAGGGATATATTTTTCTTAGCTAACGTTCCTAATGCCGGCGAAAAACATATCCCTTGCACAAAGCCTCCATTTACATTTTGAGTTTTACAATTACTTAGTGTGATGTCTTCGTTCCTCTAGAATGGATGAAGACGGCCCCCCGCAGACAGAATGCTTCCATGCATGTTCCCGTCTGCAGTCACTGCAAAAGGATATACCTCATTTATGTTATCGGCTGTCTCTATGCAAATATTTACCTTAAGGGCATGCCCGCAGAGTAAATGAACAATCCGTTGGGAGCCGTCCGGTATAATCCGGCATAATTATACAAAAATATTACATTTCTTCTTCCATTTGCATTTCATTTGTGGTATTATAGATAAGCTTGTGACAAAACCGCTTTGAGTTAGATGGATAGAGGAGGCTATTATGAAACCGTTGAAGGATTTGACAAAGGCAGAGCTATTGGTGATGAAGGAAACACTGGCCGAGGAGTACAGGCAGGCCCAGGCAAAGGGGCTTAAGCTGGATATGTCCAGGGGAAAGCCGGGATATGCACAGCTTGATCTCTCTCTTCCGATGCTGGATGTGCTGTCATCCAAGGACGAGATGAAGGCCAGCGATGGCGTGGACGTGAGAAACTACGGTGTGCTGGACGGCATTCCGGAGGCGAAGCAGCTGATGGCTGAGATGATGGAGACCACGCCGGAGCATGTGATTATTTTCGGCAACGCGAGCCTGAATATCATGTATGACACCGTCTGCAGGGCGATGGTAAAGGGACTGCTCGGCGAAACGCCGTGGTGCAAGCTTGACAAGGTGAAGTTCCTGTGTCCGGTGCCGGGATATGACAGACATTTCGCGATCACGGAGAGCTTTGGCATTGAGATGATCAATATCCCGATGAACATGGACGGCCCGGACATGGATCTGGTGGAGCACTACGTAAACGGGGATCCGGCTGTGAAGGGAATCTGGTGTGTGCCGAAGTACGCGAACCCGACTGGTATTACATATTCCGACGAAGTGGTAAAGAGAATGGCTTCGCTTCATCCTGCCGCAAAGGATTTCCGGATCTATTGGGACAATGCTTACTGTATCCATCATTTGTACGAGGATCAGCAGGATCAGATCCTGGACATCATCTCCGAGTGTGAAAAAGCCGGCAATCCGGATATGGTATTTGAGTTCGCGTCTACCTCCAAGGTATCCTTCTCCGGTGCGGGAATGGCGGCCATCGCCTCATCGCCTGCCAATCTGGAGGATATCAAGAAGACGATGACGATCCAGACGATCGGGCATGACAAGATCAACCAGCTGCGCCATGTGAAGTTCTTCAAGAACCGGGCAGGACTTGACGCGCACATGATGAAGCACGCCGCGCTGATGCGCCCGAAGTTTGAGGCGGTGCTGAAGGTTCTCGAGGATGAGCTGGGAGGCCTTGAGATCGGAAGCTGGATCAAGCCCCGGGGCGGATACTTCATTTCCTTCCAGGCAATGGAGGGCTGCGCGAAGGAGATCGTGGCGCGCTGCAAGGACGCGGGCATGGTGCTGACAGGCGCCGGTGCGACCTATCCCTACAAGAAGGATCCGGAAGACAGCAATATCCGGATCGCACCTTCCTTCCCGACACCGGAGGAGATGGAAGAAGCTGCAAAGCTGTTCGTGCTCTGCGTGAAGCTGGTGAGCGTGGAGAAGCTGCTGAAGACAATGTAAGAAGAACAGATCAAAGCGGGCCGCATACGAATCCTATATTCATATGCGGCCCGCTTTTTAAATTGGAGAGGAAAAATATTACCCCTTCTACATTATATACATAACTATGATCCATGCCGTCGGCGTCTGACACGGCGCTTCTCTCGCATGTAACGCGGCATCACTGCACCACTACTTTGCTGTTGGTCTTAAGATCTGCGTTGTACTCCTTCGCCAGCCGGTTCATGTTCCGGATCACAAAGAAGTCGGACACGATAGGGCCGATCAGGATAAAGGTTCCAAACAGCCTGCAGAACAGCGTAGTGCCCGGTCCGGGACCCATCTTGACCCCCATGTGGTAGCCGGTGACCTGAACCCGGTCTGCCAGGTAGAAAAACCATACCCAGCGGTAGATGCCGAAGGTCAGGATGGTAAGGAGACAGACCAGAATATAGTTCTTGATCCGCTTGTCCTCCTGATTGATCTCATTCAGATCCCTGGTAAAGGTGTACCAGAAATAAATATTGTAAATACCGAGCGTCGGGATGGTGAGCAGTACGAGCTTCCATGTACGGCGGTTTTCCTGTATCATGTTATCAATCCTCCGAAACGATTGGATCGGCGCGTCCTGTCACACAGAAATTTCGCGCCACACCGCCTATTTTACCACATCTGATCCGGATTGACAATATCATTCTGTATCCCGCCAGTGTTAATGTTGCCGGAATAGTAACCGTGTAGTCCGGGCTTTCAGCCTCGGTCAGCATTATAACCTTGTTGTGTACACCATTCTCTACATTCTGGATAAGTTATGAAGAATCAGTAACTACTCAGCAGGTCTGCGCATTCACTGCGCAGACCGTGCCAAAACAGTATATTTTGCCATGCAGCGGGTGAATTAGGATGCGCCAGCTTCACCCGCTGCGTAACTGCTCAGCACCTGCTGAGTAGTTACAAGAATCAAAGTGATGCTCATGGCATTTCCAGTGCCCACATGATTTCTTCATCACTCCACTGGTCAGATGATGTATGCCCATAATCTCCCTTTGAAATACCAATAAACTGAAAGTGAACATCCTTTTCATCCGTCAGTGCAAAATACCAGTCGTAATCGCAGGTGTAAAGAAAATCAAGCCACTTTCTGATCAATGGTATATATACGCTCATATCCGGTTCCTCTGCAACCGAAGGATAAAAGCAAATGCATGTGTTATGATCATAGATAATATCTTCAGCACTTAAATTGTCTCCAATTTTTCCTGTAAAAAGAGGATCGCTAATCCCTATCTTCCCCTCAATACCATAATTCTTCATTTCCGGAATAATCTCTTTTTCAACTGCTTCCCGGTATTGCATTACGGAATAATTACTCATACTTCGCAGCCTTTGAGCTGCCATAAACAT
>CAMHJT010000197.1 GCA_946185495.1 uncultured Clostridiaceae bacterium
ATCTGGTTGAAGCTTGACGCCAGTGTCCCAAATTCATCCGTGCGCCCTGTGTCGCAGCGCACGCTTAGCTGCCCGTTAGTCGCCAGCTCCATCTTCTGGCAGATATCCATGATGGGATCCGTATATTTGTCGGCGAGGGTCTCGCTCAACAGGATGGAGAGGATCGTGACGGTGATGAGCACGATGATAAATACCCAGGGCAGGGTGGAAACGATGCTGAAATAGGTGGAGGCATCCTGCCTGACCACATAGATCCAGTCGTAGTCAGAAATCAGGGTATATCCATAAATATAATGTAGCCGGTCCGTATATACACCGTTGATCTCACTGGAGAGGGACGCGTCGATGGTCAGCTCGCCGCCGTCAGCGTTATCCGCTATGGAACGGATATATTTACAGAAAGCCTTGTCCCGCACGGAGGGCTGGTATCCCAGCATGAACTGTCCGCTCTCGTCGATCAGGAAATGGTCGTGAATATCCGTCAGGGAATTATTAAAGTATTCCGAAGTGATATTGGCGCGGATCAGTCCGATCACTTTCTTGTCCACGATGACCGGCTCTAAAATATCCATGGTGTTCTCCGTGAAACGTGAATGGGAGACTAGCGTGGTGTCTGTATAGGTGTCGATCTTTGTCTTCATGACCTCCGTCCAGTCCGCCGAGGCATCCTCTTCAGAGGACATGATCAGGTAGCCGTCTGTATTGTAAACAAAATACTGCACGTTCTCCTCAAAGTTGTTGGAGAGCGTATTTAAGGTGGTGATGATGTGTTTGTAATTCTCCGATGAGGAGATGACCAGGCGGTCCTTGTCGCTTTCCATGTCCATCAGGCAGTTTTTGATGTCAGGATTCTCTGTCAGGGCGGAAACCTCAATGATCTGGGATTCCAGGTGTGAAGAGAAAAAATAGCTGTAATCGCTGGAAAACTTCTTGGTGTTTTCCTTGGTGAGTGCTGCATAGCGGTTCGTGACGGTGATATACGCGATGATTGTGATCAGAATGACCGGTATGACCGTCATCAGTAGGATTGAGATATGTAATGATCGTTTGATGGACACGGATGTCCCCCCTTTCCCTGCATTTGGAGTAAAACCCAACTACTTACATTATATATAATATAGGGAAAATATTCAATCCATATATTTTGTGAAATTAAACAAAAAATGAAAAAATAATTTGCCTATTATGGTAAAAGTATGTTATAATGGTCTCAAGATTGTGTATATATTATGATTGTCATAGTCAAATATTGACAAACGGGCAGATAACAAGATTAAATGTAGGAGGACGAATATGTTTGGAGTGTATTTTGGCAAGTACCTTGTGGGCAAAGGTGTGCTGACGAACGAACAGTACAATGCAATCCTCGCGGATAGCAAGAACACGAGAGTGAAGCTGGGCTTGCTGGCTGTGGAATCAGGGGGAATGACGCCGGAACAGGCAGAGGAGGTCAACCAGCTGCAGCAGATTCAGGATAAGCGGTTCGGTGATATTGCTGTGGAGAAGGGATATCTGACGGACGCACAGGTGGGAACATTGTTGAAGAAGCAGGGAGATGAGTATCTGCTGTTCGTACAGACGCTGGTGGAGAAGAATATCCTGACGCTGGAACAGATCCAGAAGCAGCTTAACGCGTATAAGAAGTCGCAGCGGTTTACGGCGCTGGATGTGGACGCGATCAAGAGCGGGGATATCGACCAGATCGTACAGGTGTTCACAAAGCCGGATTATATCCCGCCGATGATCAAGGATTATATCGCGCTGGTTGCCCGTAACATGGTGCGTTTTATTGACAGGCAGTTCCGGATTGAGCGGGTGGAGAAGATCAATTCCTATACGACCCAGTATATCTCGGCACAGGAGCTGGATGGCGATTACAAGGTGTTTACAGGCTTCTGCGGGGACGGAGCAGGCATCAAGCATATTGCGGAGTGCTTTGCGAAGGAGGAATTTGAGACTGTGGATCTGGATGTGCTGGATGCAGCCTGTGAGTTTTTGAACTGTAACAATGGACTTTACGCGACGAAGCTGTGCAATGAGGATATCGATCTGGATATGCTTCCGCCGGTGATGAAGGACACAGAGACAACGATTCAGTCAGATGGCAATATGTTTAAGGTTCCGCTTTTTATCAAGGATCATGAGGTGGATCTGATTATCTGTATTGAGTCAAAGTGGATTCTAGACTAGGAAATGTGAGGTTTTGTTATGGCTAAGATAATGATTGTGGATGATTCCAGAACGTCAAGGAAGATATTAAGGGGCATATTGGAGAGTTCGGGACATGAGATCGTGGCAGAAGCGACCAACGGACAGGAAGGCTATGATAAATATGCAGAGATAAAGCCGGATATGGTGACAATGGATGTCACGATGCCTGTCATGGACGGAATTGAGGCGCTTAAGAAGATCAAGGGTGATTTCCCGGATTCCAAGGTTGTCATGGTGACGGCTGCCGGACAGAAGACAAAGATGGTGGAGGCTGTGCAGAACGGCGCGGATGAGTTTGTATCGAAGCCGTTTGACGCGGAGCAGTTGAAGAAGATAATAGAGAAGGTGCTCTCATGAGCTGGAAAAGGTTCCCTTGCTGAGGGAACCTTTTCCATTATAGCCGGGACAGTTGTACCGGATGGCTTCCGCCGGTTAGTTTATTTACACTCCGGACACACCGGGTCCGCAAATACGGTTTGACTTCGTGTTGGTTTTATATTATAGTGAAAGGTAATGGTTCAGCATTGCATGGACAGCTACAGTAAGTATTTTTACGGGAGGACGGACAAGATGGTAAGAAGAGTATATGTGGAGAAGAAACCCGCCTATGCGGTGAAAGCGAAGGAATTGTATCAGGAGCTTAGGGAATACCTCAACCTGCAGATTGAAGGGGTCAGGGTGCTGATCCGGTATGATATCGAGAATCTGTCAGACGCAACCTATGAAAAGGCGCTTAAGACGGTATTTTCCGAGCCTCCGGTGGATGAAGTGTATGAGGGCAGCTTTCCTGCGGGGGAGGGAACGCATGTATTCTCGGTGGAAGCGCTGCCGGGGCAGTTTGACCAGAGAGCGGATTCTGCGGAGCAGTGTCTGCGGCTGTTGAATGAGAAGGAGGAGCCGGTGATCCGCTGCGCGGTGACCTATGTTATTACAGGGTCGCTGACGCAGGAGGAGTTTTCACAGATTAAGAGCTACTGCATCAATCCGGTGGATTCCCGGGAGACGGGGGATGGAAGTATTCCGGAAACCCTGATCCAGAAGTTTGAGGAGCCGGGGGATGTGGAGCTTTTTGACGGGTTTAGCGGCATGGAGGAGAGCAGGCTGAAGGAGCTTTACGATTCCCTGGGGCTTGCGATGACCTTCAAGGATTTTCTGCATATCCAGAAGTATTTCGCGGGTGAGGAGAAGAGGGATCCATCCGTTACGGAGATTCGCGTGCTCGATACCTACTGGTCTGATCACTGCAGGCATACCACCTTCGCGACGGAGCTTACCAATGTGTCCATGGAGGAGGGGTATTACGGGATACCGATCGCGGATACCTATCAGCGCTACCTGAAAGACAGGGAAGCGCTTTATCAGGGACGGAAGGACAAGTTTGTCTGCTTGATGGATATTGCGCTGATGGCGATGAAGAAGCTGCGAAGTGAGGGAAAACTTCAGGAGATGGAGGTGTCGGATGAGATCAACGCCTGCTCCATTGAGATTCCGGTGGAGATCGACGGAGAGAAGGTACCCTATCTGATCCAGTTTAAGAATGAGACGCACAACCATCCCACTGAGATCGAGCCCTTTGGCGGGGCTGCAACCTGCCTGGGCGGCTGCATCAGGGATCCGCTTTCAGGAAGGTCCTATGTCTATCAGGCTATGCGTGTGACAGGAGCGGCAGATCCTACCGGCAGGCTTTCTGATACCATGGAGGGCAAGCTGCCCCAGAGAAAGCTGGTTACGACGGCAGCACGCGGCTACAGCTCCTACGGTAATCAGATCGGCCTGGCAACCGGTCTTGTTAATGAGGTGTATCATCCGAATTATGTGGCAAAGCGTATGGAGATCGGCGCGGTGATCGCGGCAGCTCCTAAAAAGAATGTCAAGCGTCTGACATCGGAACCCGGAAATGTTGTGATACTGATCGGAGGAAGAACCGGGCGGGATGGAATCGGCGGCGCGACCGGATCCTCCAAAAAGCATACAACGCAGTCGATTGATACCTGCGGTTCCGAGGTACAGAAGGGCAATCCGCCGACAGAGCGTAAGATCCAGAGACTGTTCAGAAGGGAGGAGGTCGCAAGCCTGATCCGCAAGTGCAACGATTTTGGCGCGGGCGGTGTCAGCGTTGCGATCGGGGAGCTCGCGGACGGCCTGAGGATCGATCTCGACAAGGTGCCGAAGAAATACGCCGG
>CAMHJT010000198.1 GCA_946185495.1 uncultured Clostridiaceae bacterium
CCTCTGCAGGCGCTTCGGTCGCAGGTGCCTGTGTAGACGGTGCCTCTGTTGCAGGTGCCTGTGTAGACGGTGTTTCCGTTGCAGGTGCCTGTGTAGACGGCGCTTCCGTTGCAGGTGCCTGTGTAGTCGGTGCTTCTGTTGCAGGCGCCTCTGATGTCGGCTGCTCCGTTGCAGGTGCCTCTGTTGCAGGTACTTCGGAAGTCGGTTCCTCTGAAGCCGGCTGCTCCGGCCTTGCCTCCTTTACGCGCACAAAAATGGTATAAGCTTCCGCCGGTGCAAGCTCCGGGAAGTATTCTCCCTCGCTCCGCGGCTCAAGCTTGTCCGCATCGGTAAAGTCTGCGGCATCCGCCTTGCCCTCTCTGATATAGACTGCCTCGATCAGATCCCGGTTGGATCCCGGAACCATCGTCATCTCATTGCGCTCTCTTTCCGTATAGCCTCCCATCTCAACAACACTCTTGTCCTCTGCATCCTTTAAAAAGTAAAATACCGTGTTGCTGTTGAACTCAAACTCAGTAAATGGAAGCTCCATGGTTGCCTGTACTGTCTCTTTTCCGCTCTCCTGATCAGACGCGCCGACCAGGCCATAAAGCTTCACCTTCGCCGGGAAGTTGTTGTCGATCAGGCTGAAATCAAACATCATTCCCGCGTCCTTCGGCATGCCGAATGCTTCCGGATCATAGGTAAACACATAGCCGTCCTCACTGGTAAGCCCCTGGATGACTGCCATGATCTCCTCCGCATTCTCCGCGCTTTCCTCGCTCCAGCAAACCTTATAATTGGTCTCAATGGGATTCTGATAGTAGCACATGCGCAGGGAAGTCTTGTCAAACTCTGTCTTCTCCTCAATCCGGATCCGGAACGCGAACTTCTGTCCCGGAGCCAGCTTTTCCGGGATCAGGCCCTTGCAGGACTTCCACTCGCCAAAGCTTCCGTCCTCCTTCTGCAGGCGGTAATGCATCTCGTTTGTTTTCTGGAACGCTTTTCCGTTGGCCGGCTCCACCGCAAAGCTGCTGCTGCCGTCCACGTCATAGCCGATCAGCAGGTTATAGGGCGCTTCTACCTTCACCTCACCCCAGTCCGCGGTATCCGGTGCAAAGGTCAGCACACACCCTTCCTCGCTCACAAGGGCCTTCGCCATGTCAGCAGCTTCCCTCTCATCCTTTGTGAGCGGCTGCTGCACGGATTCCATAAATCTGTTTCCCATATAGGTTGCCCCAAACAGGGCTGTCCCCAGTTCAAAGCCGTCTAACAGCTCCATACGGATCGCAAACTGGTCTCCGGGCTGCAGGGGCTCTGTCAGCATGAACTCCGGTCCCATATTATAGACATGGGGTACCTCTTCCTCCTCCAGACTGGTCTTTACAAGCTCCTTCCAGTCGCCCCATGTTCCGTCCTCAGACTTTAAGCGGTAGTACGCGGTCTTCACGCTGCGCCTTGCCACAATATTGTTCGGCACAAGGCCGACAGACCAGTTCATCTCCTGCTCCGGTTCCTGTGCCTGTCCTCCCCGGTGATCGCCGATCTGCATGTCGCGGTCACGCATGGTCATTTCCTCCGGCTCATCCGTATATGCCCGCTTCTCATCATCCCATCTGTACCGGGTGAATTTCACTGCGCAAAACAGGTCATAGCTGTCCTCCGTCGGTGCAAGCGTCACCTTAACCATGCCATAGCCTTCCAGCGGGCACTTAGCCGGCTCGATCGTGATCTCCTCGCGCTCCGCAGCCGGAACCACAATGTCCTCTTTCTTTTCCTCATCATAACCCATCCTTGCGTAGAGTCCGGCGTAAGCCGTACCGCCTTCCGTGGACTCTCCCTCGTCATCACACAGGATCTCCTTAAAGGAAGCAAAATAGTTCTCCTTCGCGCCCGGGAATTCCAGGGTCTCTCCGTCCCTGCCCGTCTCGGTCCTGTACACTACGTAGAAGGATTCTCCTTCCGCAAGATCCCTGCTTCCGTACACGCATTCTGTCAGGCCTTCCCTGTAGAATGAGCAGTCCGGATAATCTGCCTCTACAATAACCTTCGAGGTCTTCTCCCCGTCCTTCCAGGTGATCACAAAATTGCCACGCATATTGGCCTCAAACGCGTAATACGCGTTCTCATCATCCTCATGAAAGCAATTTCTCTTCCAAAGCTCCACGGCCTTGCCGTCCGGTCCGGTTACTGTCAGCTTGCCCGCATCATCTGCAGGCGCTTCATCCATGGTTAGGGCGATCAGCGCAATCTCCCCGACCTCGGTACCAATGCTCTTTTCAAAACGCGGAGACTCCTTCAGGAAACAAAGTCCCTGATCGTCCTTCCATTCCTCCTCCACATCGTTGCTCACCAATAGTCCGTCCATCTTGAAGGAAATCTGTGTCTCCACCGACTCCACATGAGAATCCTCGCCGGTCCGCAGCACGCCTGTGACGATCTCAAACCGGTCCGTCAGGGTATCCGGCAGCACAACCTCATAACAGCCATATCCCTCTGCCACGGATTCCTTGTATTCCTTCACCTCGATGCCGTAGACATCTTTCGCGTTTACATAGCTTCCGTTCTTTTTCGCGAATACGCCATAGGGCTCCTTTCCCTCACCGAAGGTATCATAGTAACCCTTGTCAGCGCCCGGCATCTGGATGTCATCTGCCTTCTCCCAGATGCAGTACAGGGTTTCAGATGTCCCGAACCCAATCTCCTTCGCAAAGGAAAGCGCCTCAAAGCTGTGCTCCGGCTTGTCATAGAATCCCACGGACGGAAGCTCGATCTCCAGATATGCAGAGGTCGTCTTCTCCTCGTCATCCTTGTAGGAAATGCGGAACGCGCCGTCATGGAAGTCTTCGGAGAGATTCAGCATGCCGCCCTTCTCCACAGCATAATCCTTGGTGGTTCCCTTTCCCAGATCCTCTACCGTTACCTTTGTGCCCTCAGCAAGGGGCGTATCGCTTCCGTCCTCTGTGTTCCTGGCCGCAAGCCCGATATAATAGTGCTCCTTATCCCAAAGCCAGCCGCGGTGAAACTTGCTGAACTCATGACGCTCCCGCAGGAATGCGCCCTTAAAGCCCTCGTCATCCCAGTCAAAATCCACATCCGCCGAGAGCACAAGTCCCTGCTCATCCGGGCCGATCTCAATGCTGGTCCTCCAGTCGGTATTGTCATCTTCCCCTTCTGCCTTGCTCAAAAGGACAGCGGCCAGCCGCATTCTGTCATGGTATGTATCGCTGTTGACCGTGATGCGGTAAACCACCGTTTTCTCCGCGATCCCCTCTGTCACAGCCTCCACCTTCGCGATCCGGTCTGTCTCCAGAAGCGCTCCATCCTTATAGACCGGCTCGTTGTTGTTCCACTCATCCTGAAGCTGGAACAGCGTATTTGTATAGGTGCGCTCCCCGTCCATGCTCTCCTGCGGGAAGATCAGGTAAAAGGTATTTTCCTCATCCGTAAAATAGAACTCCGGAAGAAAGGTCTCGTCACCCTTGTTTACCTTCTCCGAACAGAAAAGAAGCTCCGGCACCTCCACACGGATCAGGACAAAATGCTCTGTGTCCCCGTCCATGCAGACCGCGTAATCGCCTGACGCCTGAAATCTAACCCTGTAAAGTCCCTCCTGGGTGATGGTCTTTTCCTCCCCGTCCTCCCAGGACTTGTCGCTCCAGGGTTCGATCTGGTACATCTCCTTTGACACCTCTTTGCCAAGCGTCCATACTTCCTGCTCCTCAGAAGCCTCATACACCTTGAAGCTTACTCCGGTGTACAGCGCCTCTCCCTTGCGGAATTCATACTCGTGCGTCTCCTTCACTGCCTGCCGGCTCTCTGTCTGCCAGTTATCCCAGTGATTCTCCACCCTGCCGGACTCCCAGTCATAGTGCCCTTCCATGAGCTCCCATGCACCTTCCGCCGCATAGGAAACGCCCCCCGGCACCATCATCACCGAGAGTACCATCACAAAAGCCAGCAGCCATGCTGTCCTCCGCATCCTTTCTCTGTGTTTCATTGTGTTACCTCCTTTTTCATTTCCACATTTCGTGGTCTTACTGTTGCCTCTGTGACCCGGCCGCCGCAAACTTATGCACCGCGCCATCTGTTCCTGAATACCCTGCGCAGACATCCTCCCGCGCGGTATTTGAATCCGATTATAACACATCCGTCTCCATATGAAAACGGATTTCCTTAACTTCCGCTGAAAAAATATGTCAGCCCCTGCCTTATCCGAAAAAATGAATAAAATCCTCCTCAAATCGTGATATAATAAGCATAGCAATAAATGCACCCGTTCAAGGGGCAACAGTATAAACTTCAGCCATCACACAGGCTCCCAGAGGATCGTTTATTTGCAACGGAGGGCTATTTGCGAACGCCGGTCCTTGGCGAGCTGACGCAGGAGGCGAGCCTA
>CAMHJT010000199.1 GCA_946185495.1 uncultured Clostridiaceae bacterium
CAGGCGGCACGACAGAAGCGGCAGGCGGCACGACGGAGGCAGCAGGCGGCACGACGGAGGCGGCAGGCGGCACGACAGAAGCGGCAGGCGGCACGACGGAGGCAGCAGGCGGCACGACGGAGGCGGCAGGCGGCACGACAGAAGCGGCAGGCGGCACGACGGAGGCAGCAGGCGGCACGACAGAGGCGGCAGGCGGCACGACAGAGGCGGCAGGCGGTACGACGGAGGCAGCAGGCGGCACGACGGAGGCGGCAGGCGGCACGACGGAAGCGGCAGGCGGCACGACAGAAGCGGCAGGCGGCACGACAGAGGCAGCAGGCGGCAGTGTGTCAGAGGAGCCGGCCGGTAAGACAACAGAGAAGAATACAGGCAGCCAGTCTCCTGTTGCTCAGAAAACAGAAGAAAAAACAACAGCTGCGCAGGATGCGGCAAATGATACAGAGGAAACAACGACAGAGGAACCGCCAAAGACAAAGCAGGAGATCAAGCGGGATTATGACCTTGCGCTTAACGAGAATTTGAAGGTGAGCCAGAGGGCGCAGGAGATTTATGTCAGATGGGGCCAGGTTGACGAGGCTGACGGATATGATGTATACGCGGCTTACTGCGGCACGGATTTCAATCCGAAGAAACCCGCGAAGAGCGCGAAGGGCATGAAGGTGACATCCGTGAAGATCACCAGCCTGGAAGGAAAGAAGCTTGACCGGAAACGGAATTACAAGCTCTATGTGACAGCTTACAAATGGGTGAAGGGCAAGAAGGTCGTGATCGCTGAGTCGATCCGGGCGCATATCGTGGGCGCGATGAATACACGCTACACGAATGTCCGCCACATCAAGCTGCAAAAGAATAAATTTACCCTGAAGGTCGGACAAAAGGTAAGAATCCGGGCCAAGGCCGTGCTGGTGAACAAGCACAGGAAGCAGCTTTCCTCTGCTCATGCGCCGCAGTTCCGCTACATTTCCTCCTACGAGAGGGTGGCCACCGTAAATGCGAAGGGGCGGATCAAGGCAGTCGGCAGGGGAACCTGTACGGTCTATGTATATGCCAGAAACGGATATGCCCGAAAGGTGAAGGTGACGGTAAAATAAAAAATAGAATAAGGTAAGAGAAAAAATGCCCCTGACAGATTTTGTATTGTGTCAGGGGCAATTCTCTGTTATGATGGTAGCGGGGCATAACAAATCACTCTTTGAAAAGTCTGTTGCATACCGGACGGCTTCCGGCGGATAGGTCATTTACACTCCGGGCACGAGTTTAAGCATACCTTCGAACCAAGCTTGCCCTGAACCTTCGGTTTGGATTCGCCAAGGTCTCAGGCATTGCGCCTGGTTGCTCACGCAGCGGTACTAGTATAACCGGCGTTCGCCGATAGCCCTTCATGCAAAGAAACAGTATTAAAAGGAGACTGAATTATGATGCAGGTCATGTATTACGCAGGAATCTTTGTCCTGTCATTTTTTCTGACATTTATATATATATTCCAGTGGCATAAGAAGTTTCAGGTGCATATGACGGCTATTTTCATTTTAATTCCGATCGTGAATCTTGCGTATTGTCTGATGTACATGGCGCGGGAGCCGGAGACGGCGGGGGCGCTGTTGAAAATTGTCTATATCAGCGGATGTTATCTGCCCTGGCTGACCACCATGTGTGAGCTGAGGCTTTGCCAGATTGAGGTTCACCGCCTGGTGCGGATCGGAAGCTTTCTGGTCAGCTCCTTTGTGTTTCTCTCTGTACAGACGGTGGGGTACTCCTCTCTTTTTTATAAGAGCCTGACACTGGAGAAGGTGGGAGGCGTCTGGGTGCCGCAGAAGGAATACGGCCCGGTGCATACGATCCATTATGTCTGCGTGATATCCTACCTGCTGGCGGATCTGGTAGCGATCATCTATACCTACCGGAAAAAGAGGCAGGTATCCAGGTCGATCCTGTTTTTGCTCTTCCTGCCGATCCTGGTTTCCATGGCGGGCTATTACGCCAATCATACGCTGATCCAGACCGGATATGAGATCATGCCGGTCACTTATATGCTGGCGCAGCTGGTGTACCTGCTGATCATGCACCGGATGGTGTATTACAATGTCAGTGAGATGGTGATCGAGTCCATGGTGCAGTCGGGTGATACCGGATTTATCACGGTGGATTCAAAGGGGAGATATCTGGGCAGCAATGAGACTGCCAGAGAAATACTGCCGCAGCTTAACCTTCTTACCGTGGATCGGCCGATCAGCAGGGAGCCGTCCCTGCGGGAGACGGTGACGGACTGGCTGGAACGGTTCCAGCGGGATCCTGCCGCCGGCAGGCTTTTGTACACGGAACAGGGAACGGGAGATACAGAGCAGGAAAAGATTTACAAGGTCAGCGTCAGCTACCTGTACGACGGCAAAAAGCAGTGCGGCTATCAGATTTTCATGGAGGACGATACGCAGAACCAGAAATATATTAACCTGCTGGACCGGTATAACGCGGATCTGCAGAAGGAGGTGGCGGCCAAGACAGAACGGATCGTGGCCATGCATGACCGGTTCATTCTCGGCATGGCGGCCATGGTGGAGAGCCGGGACAACTCTACCGGCGGTCATATCCGCCGTACCAGCGAGGTGGTGCGGATTTTGATCGAGATGATACAGGAGGACGGCGCGCTGGAGCTTTCGGATGAATTCTGCAGAAATATCATCAAGGCCGCGCCTATGCATGACCTGGGCAAGATCGCCGTGGATGACGCAATCCTCAGGAAGCCCGGCCGGTTCACGCCGGAGGAATTTGAGAAGATGAAGGCGCACGCCGCGGAGGGTGCGCGCATCGTGCATGAGATCCTGCAGGATACGGAGGATGAGGCGTTTCGCGTGATCGCGGAGAATGTGGCGCATTACCACCATGAGCGCATGGACGGCTCCGGCTATCCGGAGGGATTGAAGGGTGAAGAGATTCCTCTGGAGGCGAGGATCATGGCGGTTGCAGATGTCTATGACGCGCTGGTGAGCAAGCGCGTGTACAAGGAGCGCTTTTCCTTTGAGAAGGCGGACCAGATCATTCTGGAGGGCATGGGAACGCAGTTTGACGCCCGTCTGAAGAAATATTATGAGGCGGCGCGGCCGAGGCTTGAGGCATACTACGCCGCGGAGTGAGGCCGGGAGGCTTCGGCCATAAATACTGAAATAGCCTAAAACATTATTGAGAAAATAAAGGAGTCAGGCTGTAATGCGGAAAATCAGGGGGATGCGATTGTGAAACGGTTTCGACAATGGAAATGGTCTGTATCAGGAATGCTTGTGCTGCTTCCGGAAGTGCTCTTGTTGGCTGTGAAAGCGTTTCCGCAGCTTATGCAGGGGAAGGAACAGGCGAAGCGATGGTTTCTGCAATATGTGCCGCAGCATATTTCCGGCCGGGCGGTGCTTGGCGCGTTTTCCCTGTTGTCCATGAAGGGAGCGCCGTCCGCTGCCATAAAGCGCAATGCGGAGCGTAACGCGCAGGCGTGGAGCAGACTTGGCCTGCAGGGGCAGTGGGTGGAGCATCAGGACCGGCTTGGGGAAATGCGCTATGGCAGATACAGCGCGGACTATAACGCGTGCGAGGTGATTGCTGTCTATAACGCCCTGCTGGCGCTTGCGGCGGGCCGGGCGGACGGCCGGGAAAGCGGTGCGCAGGTTTCCTGTGGAAGCGCATCCGGACAGAAGGAGGAAGCGCTGGCGGGAGAATCGGGGACTTTGGCTGGAAGCGCATCCGGACAGACAGAACTCAGCCTGCCGGAGCTGCTGTCAGAATTTGAGCACAGGGGAATTACGGCGGGCGGCGCGTTTGGCACATCCCCTCTTTGCATATGCCGTTTTTTTGCGAAACGGGAATTTGATACGGCTTTTTTCTGCGGGCGCAGCCTGCAGCGGGAGCTTGCCGCGCCGCACTACAGCGTCTACATCCTGACGGTCTATAACGATGGGAGAGATCTGGGCGCTATGGTGCATACGGTGTGCGTGACCGGACAGGGCGGGCGGTTCACGGCGCATAATGATTATGAGGGCACAAGACAGTACAGCTCGCTTCAGGAGGCGGTGCGTGGATACCGGGCAGGCAGGGCGAAGGTGGTCTGCATGACAGGGATCGGAGCGCGGGTTCGCAGTTCATCGTGGATAAAGGTGGAGGCGATCCAGGATCAGTCATAAAAGGATATCTTCCGGGCAAGGCTTCATGCGGGGGAGGTTGAGGTGATGATCCTTGCCAGGGAACAAAAGGCCGACCTTGTGATCATGGATGACGATGCAGCAAAGAAGACGGCAAAGTTCCTGGGACTCAATGTGACTGGAACATTAGGTGTCCTCCTGAAAGCGAAAAGGGAAGGGTATCTGGAAAAGGTAGAACCGA
>CAMHJT010000200.1 GCA_946185495.1 uncultured Clostridiaceae bacterium
ACGATCTCCGAGATCTGTTCCGGATCGATGGGCTTGATCAGGACATCCGCAAAGCCCGCCGCCCTATACAGGTTGATATTGTTTCTCCCCTCCTCGGTCGTATGGCAGATGACCGGAATCTCCCTTCCCCTTTTCCCGAAGATCTCCCTAAGCTTCAAAAATGTGTCCACACCGTCAAGCTCAGGCATGCGGTGATCCAGAAGGATCAGGTCATACTCCCTTTTTTCACACAGGTTCAGGCACTCCGCGCCGCTCTCGACCTGATCTGAAACAACACATTGGGCGGCTAACATAGAGGAAAGGATCATTCTGTTAACCGACATATCATCAACGATCAGTACCCTAGCTGCCTTACTTTTCATCTTATCACTCCTTGTCATCGTGTTTTCGGTCAGAAGATGCGCTCAAACCCGCGGCTGTCCGCTCCTCCTTCTTTCTCCCTGCCAGATATCCGATCAGTGTAAGGATGCCGCTTAGGGAGACACAGCAGTAAAATGTGATGCCCCTGGAGAACAGCTCCAGCCGGTAGGCCATGTTGTGCTCCACGATCCTTTTAAATCCGTCCAGCATCAGGTAATCCGACACGCCCATGGCGCCGGGAATGGGGACGAAATTGTAGCCGATAGTGATCAGGCACTGCTTGCAAAAGAGCAGGACCGCCCGGTTGCCCTTTCCCCCGAAGGACAGGTACAAAAACACCGGCACCAGGATCTGCGCCGTCCGCTGCAAAAACGCCCAGACAAAAACCTGCAGCATGATCCCCTGCTGCCGCCCGATCAGGGCGATGCAGTTCTCATAATCACGCTCCGCCTTTTCCAGCTTCATAAGCGACTTCTTGACATTTTTCAAAAGCTTTCTGTGATGCAAAAAGACCGCGATCCGCTTCGCTGTCCCGAAAAACCGGTCGCCCTTCTTAAGAACCATGACAAACAGCACCGAAAGCACGCAAAGCACCGCAAAGCCCACAAGCACCAGCACCCTGGAAACCCGGTTGAATTCCAGAAACGCCGTGGGATGGACAATGAGCGCCAGTACGCCCAGCACCACGATGGCAAGGGTATACATGATGAGATTAAGCACCAGCGCTGCCGCCGCCACGCCCCCCGGCACATCATCCCGGATCATGAAATACGCGCTCGCGGGCTGTCCTCCCATCGCCGACGGCGTAACCGCCGAAAAATAAATGTCCGATGTACTGTATAACAGGCCGCTCCACGCTCCCCTGTGGCATCCCGCCGCGTCCAGCGCCACGCGGATCGCCTTTCCCTCCAGCCACACATACATTCCCGCCGCGATGACCGCAAACAGCAGCCACGTCTTGTCGCAGAGCTTTATGGTCTCCACGATCTGCGAAGCGGAAAGCGCCATGCTCTGGTTCATGACCATCCGGATCGTCAAAACCGCAAGCAGCAGAGAAAGCAGCGACCATATCCATTTTTTTAATGTATCCTTTTTCTGACTGTCCTGATTCACGCCAAATTTCCCCTTTGTATTCTATCATATCACACTGAAATCCCTGTGAAATTATACCATAAAATCCGGGCGCAATCCTTAATTTTCTGTAAAAAATAATGTAACTGCTCAGTTAGGGCCAAGCAGTTACATTCCTCCTGAAGCGGACAGGGCACACCTTTCACGCCTCCAGCTCTTCCATGTTCTCCAGGATCTTCCTGCATCCGGCCACGCACATCCTGGCAGTCACCCCGGCAAGCAGGAGCAGGAGCACAATATGGTACGTCTCGATCGGAAGCCCCAGCACCTCATACAGCATAAATCCCAGTGCGCAGACAACGACGCTGATCATCATCATGACCGCCATGTTGAAAAACACGTTGAGGTTGCCGCGCAAGGCGCTGTACTCATCGCTCCAGCTTGTATAGGGGGCAGCGCTGTCCATGCCCATCCCCACCACAACGGAGATGATATGCGCCAGCAGCATGAAGACCGCGTACAATACTCCCTTCCCGAACGGCACGCCCACATAGGAGCAGATCACCGCTTCGGTGGCCAGCAGCATGGGGTAGGTCAAAAGCACGCAGACCGCCATTTTCGCAAGCATCTGCGTCCGGTACGGCACCGGTATAAATTTGATCAGGGCCAGATGCTGCCCCTCCCTGGTAAAGGCGGTGGAAGCCAGGGAATTAAGCGCTGACGCGATAAAGGCAACCGACACCATCAGCATGACCATCAGCATCTCCGCGCGGTCGCCACCCATCCGGTAGGCCTTGATAAAATCCGCAATCGCGCCCTTGTCTCCCGTAAAATAAAACAGCAAAAAAGCGCCGACAGGCCAAAGGATATTGATATAAGCCGTATTTCCGGAAAAGGCCCTGGTCCGGAAAATCACAAACAGCTCCTTGTTGAGGCATGACTTAAACGGCGTTTCCCTCCTGACATCCTTTGCGCGGATACCGGCTCTTTTGGTCGTGCCAAGCGACGCTGCCGTATAGAGCCCCCTCTGATAGAGCAGCTTTCCAAGCCAGTATAAAGCCGCCAGCAGAACGACATTTGCGGCCAGGTACAAAATAAGCATCCCTATGTCCGCGCCGCTCACCGCCTGCGCCAGCCATACCACGGGAAAGAAGACCGTATTGAGCGTCCTCAGCAGTGTATTCTCTCCGCTCCCCAGGGAAACTACATAGTTTTCCACATTGATCTCCCCGATCCCCCGCAGGGAATACAGGAAAAGCCCGGCAAACAACAGCAGGAACACCGTGGAGGTGTGGTAAAATATCTTCTCGCTTCTGACGCCGCTAAGCGCTGCCATCAGGACCAGGCTGAATACGGCACAGTAAATCATTGGAACCATCGGAATAAGCACGATGCCAATCACCTCCGCGAGCAAAGTAACCGGATGAAGCGCCTCCGTCGCGCCCACCGAACGGCCGATCCCGATTCCGTATCCCACAAAGACCGCGATCAGGATCAGGAATTCCATCACGCTCTCTGCGAAAAACGCGTAGAGAAACTTTGCCATCATCAGATGATGGGCGGGAATCGGCAGCGTCACCAGATGCTCCCTGTCTGACGAGAAAAACATCACGCTGAATATGACCAGAAGGCCGAAGATCATAGAAAAGGCCGATAGAATCTGCATTTCAAATAAAATGCCTCCGGTCGGGCTTCCCGCCTCCACCAGCGCCTCCGTCATCACCTCGCTGATAAATCCCACGATCAGCATGCAGGGAACCATGATACAAAGCACTGCCAGCGAGGACAGCACCTTGTAGACGGTCTTCTTCGGAAGCTGCATTTCTGTATTTTTCTGAAAAATGCGGATCAGGGATCCGATGCCTGTCTGCTTCATGCCGTCACCCCCCGTCACGCCATCCGGTGGCCTTCACCCACCATATCGATAAAGATCGCCTCCAGATCCTTGTCCGGATGCTTCGCCGACAGCTCCTCCACCGTCCCCTGATACAGGCTTTTCCCATGATCCATGATCAGGATCCGGTCGCAGAGCTTCTCCGCCACTTCCAGTACATGAGTGGAAAACAGCACCGCATTTCCCTTCGCCGCATGCTCCTTCATCATCTGCTTAAGCTCATAGGCCGCGGTCGGATCCAGGCCCGTCATAGGCTCATCCAGGATCCAGGCCGGCGGATTGTGGATCAGCGCCGCGATCACCATGGTCTTTTGCCGCATGCCATGGGAATACCCCTTCATGGGAAGCCCCAGAAAATCCTTGATCCCGAACCGTTCCGACAGCTCTGCCACCCGGTCCTGCCTCTGTTCCTCCGGCACCTTATAAAGGTTCGCGATATAGTTGATATATTCCACCCCCGTAAGCTGCAGCAGAATATCCGGGTTGTCCGCCACATAGGCAAAGCTCTCCTTGGCCTTGAGCGGCTCCTTCACAATATCATATCCATTGATGACCGCCGAGCCGGAGACCGGCCTTAAAATACCCGTGAGCATCTTGATGGCCGTCGTCTTGCCCGCCCCGTTCGGCCCCGCAAATCCCACGATCTCCCCCGGATGGATCTCAAAGGACAGGTTGTCCACCGCCTTAAAACTGTTCCCATACACCATTGTCAGATTCTGTGCCTTTATCATCCTTGCTCCTTCCTGCCATATTCTGATCCCTTTCCGGTCAGATGCGGCATTTCCCAGTCTCTCCTGTATGCTTTAACTCCTGCCGACACACAGGCTGCCCTCAGATGTTTCGTTCGCAGCGGAGGGCTATCTGCGAACGCCGGTCCTTGATTCGCCGCTTCAGCGGGGAATTAAGTGTGTTGTCTCAATCATTTTTGAAATTATTCCTGACAGGTTTACGTCAGCTGCAAGGCGGAGGAGGGGAGCATAGCGGGCTATGTGACCCGACGACAACGCAGCAGATGGCGTGAAACTG
>CAMHJT010000201.1 GCA_946185495.1 uncultured Clostridiaceae bacterium
CGGTACGTACGGTGCTGTGAGAGGACGGGGGCTAATCACCCCCTCCTACTCGATTTAAGACGGTTTTCCGACTTGATGAAAAAAGTGACAAATAGTTTTTGAAGTGTTATAATAAACCCGATTATGCACAGGATCCGGCTTCAAGATGTAGCTGTATTTGAATCATAGATACAGCTGTGTGTAATAAAAAATGACAAGTATATTAGGAAAGGGTATTATAATGAGTAGAAAAAAGAAAAAGGCAAAGATATCTTCGGAGGCAAAGACTGCGTTTATTTTTGCAGCAGTATTTCTGGTGTGCGGAATAGGATGCATTCTCTTTGGAAAGCTTTGGTATCATACGGATGATATGGTCACACTTGATGAGCTTGAGACAGGAAAGACTGCAACCATAGTAGCTGTTGATAAAAGAGACAGAAACCTGTCACAGAGCGAAAAGAAGATTGAGAAACAAAAGGGACGCTCAGATGAGGAGCTGAAATATGAGTATTATGTAACATACAGCATAATTGATAATGATAAGGAATACACCTATGCGGATACAAAGCCATACAGGAATCATGGAGCCACAGCGCCAGAGGTGGGGGATACTGAGGTGGTCAATTATACCATCAAGGATGGAAAGCTGATAGTCAATCCTGAGACACAGGATGTCAACCAGTTTGTTGTATCGGGGTGGATTCTTGCAATCCTCGGAGCGCTTGCAGCAGGTATAGGCTTCTTTATAAGAAAATGAGAAAAAGGACGATTGACCGTAAAGATCACGAGGATATAAGGAGACAGGTAATTATGGATAATGAGGTATTATATTTATTGCCAGGCAAAAAGAAGGGCCTGCTCCATCTACTGTTTAGCCGGACGGCGCTCGTGGCGCTGCTGATACTCGTTCAGGTGCTGTTATTTGCCGGATTTTACATTTGGATTGCGGATCTATTTAAGTGGTTTACAATGGTGCAGGCGTCATTTTCTATCTGCATGGTGTTTTATCTGTTCAATAACTCCATGGATTATTCGGCCAAGCTGACCTGGATGTTTTTGATCACGCTGTTCCCTGTGCCGGCGTCCCTCATGCTGTGGTATACGCAGATGAATATCGGCCACAGGTTGATCACGGTAAGGCAGAAGGAACTGATCACTGAGACAAAGGGCATGCTTCCTCAGAAGCAGGAGACGATCGCGAAGAAGGAGCTGGTCGATTCGGGAACCGACGACCTGTGCCGTTACCTGAACCGCAGCGGCTGTTTTCCGATCTACGAGAATACGGAGGCAACATATTTCCCTCTCGGTGAGAATAAGTTCACTGCTGTGATAGAGGAATTGAAAAAAGCGGAGAGCTTTATTTTCATGGAATATTTTATCGTGGATGAGGGTTATATGTGGGGCAGCATTCTGAAGATCCTGGCGGAGAAAGCAAAGCAGGGCGTGGATGTACGTGTGATGTATGACGGGATGTGCGAGGTCACCCTGCTGCCGCATGATTATCCGAAGCGCCTGGAAGGGCTGGGCATCAAATGCAAGCAGTTTTCGCCGATCCAGCCGTTTGTCTCTACTCATTACAACTACCGCGACCACCGGAAGATACTCGTTATTGACGGTAAGGTGGCCTTTAACGGCGGCGTGAACCTTGCGGACGAATACATCAACAGGATTGAGCGTTTTGGGCATTGGAAGGACGCGGCGCTCATGCTAAAGGGAGAAGCAGCGCAGAGCTTTACGCTGATGTTTTTGCAGATGTGGAATATGGTAGAGCCCGATGTCAAATGGGAGCAGGCGGGCATCTGCGTAGCCGCGCGGACGGACGGCTTTGTCATGCCCTATTGTGACTGCCCGCTTGACGGGGAAAAGGTCGGGGAGAGCGTTTATATCGACATTCTCTACCGCGCGAAACACTATGTACATATTATGACGCCATACCTCATTCTTGACAATGAGCTGGAAACCGCGCTGAAATACGCGGCAGAGAGGGGCGTTGACGTGAAGCTGATCTTTCCGGGCGTCCCGGACAAGAAGGCGGCCTATGCGCTGGGTAAAACGCACTACAGGTCGCTTGTCGGCGCAGGCGTGAAGATCTATGAATATACGCCCGGCTTTGTCCACGCGAAGGTCTTTGTCAGCGATAATGAAAAGGCTGTGGTCGGCACGATCAACCTCGATTACAGAAGCCTGTATCATCATTTTGAGTGCGCGACCTATCTCTATCGCGCCAGCTGCATAGCTGATATTGAAAAGGATTTTGCAGATACACTTGCAAAATGCCGCCGGGTGACCATGGAAACCATCAGAAATGAAAAGCGCTCTATGAAGCTGCTTGGCGGATTCATGAAGATCCTGGCGCCTCTGATGTAGGAGTGAGGTTTTGCAATGACTGGTATCTGCTCAGCAGATGCGCAGCGGGCAGCGTATGCTTAACCCGCTGCGTAACGGTTTTAGTACCTGCCGGACGGTTACGCCTTTTTTACAGCTTATATGGCCGCAGCTGCCGTTCCGGGCACAGGTTCATCCGGATCACTCACAGCCTGGATGCCGCAGCCTGTATCGGGACAGGCGCGCTTCAGGTTTTCCTCGTAGTCCGGCGGACCGAGCTCCAGAGGCTTGATTGCCAGATTCAGCAGGTCGCCGGCGACAAACATCATGCACTCCGATTCATCCGGCGAGATAATGCTTCCCTTGGGCGTTACCACCTTGCCTGGGCTGTTCACCTTGTAGCCTGCATAGTAAGCGCTCTGCAGCACAAGCGTAAGTCCCACGGTGGCGGTGCTGTCAGATCGTTCGAAATCCAGGAGCTTTGCCCGTCCATACAGGTTGAGTCCCTGCCGGAGCATATTGTTGGTATCCATTTGTCCCATAAAATGAACGGCGGGCGTCATGCCGGCGTCGCCACTGGTCATGGAGTACCCATATGGGGCGAAGATCTGGAGTGCTACGGAGGATGGATTGGTGTCTTCATCATAGGTGAGAGCTTCCGTATCCGAGGGTAGATAGACGGCTGTGGGATAAATGGTATCCAGCAGCCGTTCGTTGCAGTCGTACAGATTGACCGCAAACTGGACCGTGAGATCGGTCAGCGTTACGGCGTAGCAGTTTGGACGTCCTGTGAGGGACTCGATGGTAACCTGATCCGCGCCGTAGGTATAGGAGGCATCCAGCACCCTTGCCGAAGCGGTTGTGGCGGTCGGATATTCGGCCGCGACATCTACGCCCAGGTCAAAGGTCGCGCAAAGGTTAATGCCGATCTCATCGTAGATGACCGGGGCCATCATGCTCAGGATCCGGGGATCGCCGCAGACCGGCTCCGCACAGACATCCTGACATCCACCCTGGCCGCAGGCCATTTTACGCACCGTGTCACTGACAATGTTAGGTCTTTTTTTACATTTACATCTGGGCATCATGCATTCCTTTCTGTTTTATTACTTTATACTATGACGCCACTGCCCAAAAGGTCACAATGGAAATGCCGCCTGTGATGGAAAAACGCTGCTTGTCATGGAAAACTCCTGCTACGCATAGAATAGTCAAAAAAGGAACAAGTATGAATCTGATATTGGAAACCGACGCGTCCGGAACATACCTGATCAGTACAGATGGAAATCAGATCACTATGCGCAAAATTGGGAGCGGCTTTGTTTCGCGCCCGGTGCGGCTGGCTGGTGATCATCAGGGGGGACTGGCCGGCCTGTATTATGAGGGACAGGTATATTACGCGTACTGTGCCGCGGATCACCGCCTGCTGCTCAAATCTGCCGGCTGGGGTGCCCCGCTTTTGGACATGGATGGAGAGGGACGAATCCATCAAGTGGTGCTTGCGGGATATTCTGGGCGGTTGTGGATGCTGTGGGTGGCAGAAAATGAAGATGGGTGCCGCATCCATACAGCATGCGTTCCACAGCTGCCTGACGCGGTGAAGGCTTGCCTGCCGGAGGACAGGGCGCTGCCGTTTGTGCCGGAATTGATGGTGCGCTCGGGAGACGGGCTTAGGTTATTTGCGGCAGGCGGGGATGTCCTGTATTGCTGGAGCCTGAACCGGGATTTTAAGTGGGATGCTGACGCTGTGCGGTTTGGAAGCGATGCGCTGCGGGATGGGGAACGCCTGGAGGCAGAAAAAGCCCGTCTGCTAAAGGAACAAGACCGGCTGGAGAAGGAGCTGGAGCGGCAGGCACAGGAGAGAAAGGAACAGTTGGAAGAAAAAAAACGTCTGCTTGATGAGCGAGACCGGCTGGAGAAGGAGCTGCAGCAGCAGGTGCAGGAAAGAAAGGAACTGTCGGAAGAGAAAACCCGTCTGCTAAAGGAGCGCGACC
>CAMHJT010000202.1 GCA_946185495.1 uncultured Clostridiaceae bacterium
AGGAGAAGAACGGCAGATACATCCGCAAGGAGTGCTTCACCGGCAAGTGCCAGCGCCACTTCTATGTAGGTGAGCAGGTAACACAGAATGACATCCACGCCTCCTTCAACAACGGCATCCTGTCCCTGACCGTTCCGAAGATCAAGGAACAGCCGAAGGTAGAAGAGAGCAAGTTCATCTCCATCGAGTAATGTGACTTGATCCTTAACTGAAACCATGACGCAATGCGCAACAGAGGAGCCTGCTTTGTCAGGCTCCTCTATCTTTTTAAATCCTTTTCTCTGAGCAGTTACTAAAATTCTATAACAAATCATGCCACATTTTACGGTTATATGCAATAATGGTCTTGTTTTAGCTGACTCATCCAGGAGTTTGCTAATTTAGACTATCCAGCAATCATATTAGGAGGCATGAAACGATAAAACGAAGAATAATAACAACAATGCTGGCAGCGATGGCTGTTATTTCGCTTAGCGCATGTGGAGGAGCGGGTGATAAGAAGAATACCGCGGAAACTAACCGTGAGACACTTTTTCAGGTATCGCTGCTGCAGGGACTTACCTTTGGTGATTACAACGGTAGCATCACGGCATCCCAGCTTAAGGAAAAAGGTGATATCGGTCTGGGAACCTTTGACGCGTTGGACGGTGAGATGATCGTCCTTGACGGGGTTGTTTACAAAGCCAAGAGTGACGGATCGGTTGAAGCAGTCTCCGATAACGAAACCATTCCTTTTTCTAATGTAACTTTCTTTGACGAAGATGAAAAACAGACCATCGAAAATGTTGATGATATTGACGCGTTAAAAGACCTGCTCAATGAAAAGATCGCTGATAAAGCCGGCAACGGATTCTGTGTCATCAAAATTACCGGCAAATTCAAAGAAATGAATGTCCGAAGCGAATATGAACAGACGGAACCTTATAAGCCCTTAGCGACCGCGCTTGAGACGGATCAAACCTTCTTTGATTATTCCGATATCGAAGGTACGGTAGTCGGATTATACTGCCCGCAGTATATGAAGCAGTTAAATGCCGCAGGATGGCATCTGCATTTCATTTCAAAAGACAAAGAAAAAGGCGGTCATGTACTTGGGCTTAATGTCGATTCAGCGGATCTCTCATTAGACTATACGCCGGGATTTGAGATGCGGCTTACGGGACACTTTATCCTTATTCCAAAGCACCACATAAAAATGCCCGAAGCCGCTCTCCCGGCCTGACTTCACCGCGCAGTCTTATGGAGATATATTTTCCTCCAGCTTTCTTCGGTTGCCCTCTGCAACCACAAACTCACATCTTGCAAAGACAACGGAATCCCCCTCCTCAAGCGGGTATTCCTTTCCACTTTCCATCCGTTCTCCATTTATGTAGGTTCCGTTCGTGGAATTGAGATCCGTCAGATACAGCCTGTTCTCCCTTCTTAAGAGCTTTGCGTGCATTCTGCTGACGCCCCGTTCCCTCAGGACATAATCACAGGCTTCCTCCAGGGATCCCAGCACAGCAGCTTTCCGGCACAGATAAATATCCGCATGCTTTCCCGGCTCCGCCGGCTGCAGCCAGAGAAACGCATCCTCCTCTTGACCCGGTTCTTCATTGCGCAGCAGCACCGTCTGCCCAGAAGCTTCGTCCATTTCCATCGCCTGCCCCGATCCTGCATGGCTGGCTGTTCCTCCTTTTACATATCCCTTCTGCCCGGCCGGTGATCCTAAAAACCCGTCCGGCCTCATTTCACCAGCCTGTTCCGCATACCGATCCGGCGGAATTTCTCCCTTACCCTCCATATACCTGTCCGTCCGGATTTCTCTGTCCTGCTGCATATACCTGTCCGGCAGTTCTCCCGAAAAATAATCCTTCATGATTTCCTCCGGTGAATCCTCCTTGTAAAGCATCATAGAACAGACCGACAGCAGGATCAGAACCGCAAGCCCTCCCATCAGCGCGTTGATCCAGGACTCCTGCAGAATACCGGCCAAAAGGCCCAAAAGAACCACGCCGCTCCATACCGCCGAGGCCGCGATGCCGTATCGGACCGGTTTTTCAAGCCTGCTGTCCTCCCGCGCGTTCTGCACAGTCGTTTTACTCACCACATAAGGCTCCTCCGGCTCTGCCACAAGCTCCATCCTCTGATTCCTATGCGATTCTCCATGCTGAAAACAGACCAGCTTCTCCAGCGAACAATCCCCCGTCAGCAGGTCATAAAACCTCCGGCTCCACTGCACCCCCTCTGCATCCCTGCGGTCAGCCATCAGCAGGATTTCCGCCGCAAGCTGCTGCATAAGCTCCGGCAATCCCGCTGCGCAGGGTTTCCCCCCGCCTGACGGCTCATACCCGCACCTCCGCTCTCCGGTTCCCGGATCCTCCCCTGTCGCGCGGGTTTCTCTTTCGCCTTCCGGCATATAGCAGAACTGCAGCCCTCCGCTCTCCGTATCCATGAAAACAGCATCCGCCCTCCATAAAATCCGTTCCGGCTCCAGCAGATAAGCTTCCGCCGTCCCAACCGCCGCTATGATATCCCCCGTCATCCTCTTCAATTTCGTATAGGAAGCCTTCAAATGTTCCGATGCCTCCCGCACAGGCACCCTGAAATCCATCCTGTAATATAGCGCCTGCCGCCCGTTCAGCTCCCTGATCTCAAGAGGCAGAAAGCCCGGCATCCTACCGGATTCCAGCAGCCTGCTCTCATATCCCGAAAATACACGGTCATCCGGAAACACCACAAAATAATGTGTCAGCCCCTCCTGTTTATAACATGTACGCAACCCGCCGCCTCCTTGTTTGGATATATAAAAATACTCACATTCGAAAATGTTTTTGATCTCTTAACAATTTTCTTATAACATGTCCGCGATCAACTGCCATTTTCTGAGCTTCTTCGCCGGATTTTTCTGTCCCGCAGTCATTTGAAAGCGCAGCTCAAGCCAGTCGTCCCCTTGAAAGCTGACCTTGATTTTGTCCCCCTCCGCGCTATATGTCAGGCTGCCCTTCCCTCTATAACCGGATGCGCCCGGCACATCGGAGCCATCTATCCCGCCGCTTCCATCTGCCAGATATTCCCCGGCCTGCGCTGCATACAAAATATCAGCCGCCTGACGCATGTTCTGCTGGGCATGGATCAGGCTTATAAATATCATGATATACATATAAACACAGCCCAGAAACACCGGCATCAGAAGCGTCATTTCAACCACCACGCTACCCCTGTTTTTTTTCATCCTCTTCCCCGCTTTCCTTCCAAAAATGATCAGGCCGTCGCTCTGACGTAACACTTTGCAAAAATTACAGCGCCTATCTGCCGCAGCGTGAACACGGCGGAAGCCCCTGCACCTCGCTTAACTTTTTCCTTGTGACAGTCCGTTTCAGGCCGCTGCAGTCCCGGCGGCTATGGTAGACCTCGCCCGTCCTGGCCACATAGACCCTGCCCCCCGTAACCTGCTCCCTTCCACAGAAGCCGCAGGGAGTGTACGCGTTCCTTCTGTCGCTGCTGATCTCCTCCACAGACAGAGTCAGATAGGTGCAGCTTCTCTTTAAATGGTACACCTCCTGATTGGGCGTCACATAGACATAGGTTTCCGTTTTGCCGCTGCTTCCATAGCCCACAAAGGCTTTCTTTCTGACACTGCAGGACAGCCTGAGCATGGCCCGCTCAAGCAGGGGCGACGGAACGCCTGCCAGATAATCCGCCTGTGCCGTAAAAATGGCGGGATCCTCCGCATCCCTCTGCACCCGCAGAAGAATCCCGTCCTTTCCTCCCTTCACCACTTTTTCCACATAGGGATCCTCCCCCAGCATGCTGCGGAAGCTCGTATTCAAAAGCACGGTATCCACAACAGCCCCGCCATCTTTTCCCCCGGTGCGTTCAGAAAGCCTTGACTTCAGATAGCCGTACTCCGCTGTCTCGTTTGCCGCTTCGGCAAGGCTCTGGTGAATATGCGCCTCCGCCATGAACAGCATGTCTATGCCTGCAGCCGCAAGCATAAAAAATAAAAACAGCGGAACTGCCAGGCAGGCCTCCACCGTTGCGGAGCCCCTGTTCCTCCTTCGTCTCTCCATACTCTTCTCCCTGCCTTTTCCAGCCTGATCCGGGCGGCTGTCGATACCTCCACTTCCTGCCGGGGTGGATCCGACATCCGTTTTCCTTAATCCGCCTTCTCTTTCTGCTGATCCGGGCGGCTGTCGATACCTCCACTTCCTGCCGGGGTGGATCCGACATCC
>CAMHJT010000203.1 GCA_946185495.1 uncultured Clostridiaceae bacterium
TGAAGGGATTGTTTCAAATTTTAGGATTTGCGAAAAAACAGTGGTATGTGATGGTATGTCTGATCCTGCTGCTGTTTGTGCAGGCGTTCTGTGAGCTGACGCTTCCTGGATATACTTCGGATATTGTGGATGTGGGCATACAGAATCAGGGTGTGGAATATCCTGTGCCCGAACAGATGCGGAAGGAGACCTATGAAAACCTTCGGGCGTTTATGGATGAAACCGGAAAAAGCCGGATGGAATCAGCATATCATCTCGAGGATGGCGGCTATCGGGCAGATATCGGAGGGATGGAGAAAGAGGACAGAAAAAAGCTGCAGGAATCTATGCTGCCGGCGGAGATGCTGGTATACTTCCTGATGTCTGACAGTGAAGATGCTGTTAAGATGAGGGAACAGATGCTTTCGGGGCTGCCGGAGGAGACGGCGGGAACCATGTCTAAGGATTTTGCGGAGGATCCGGCGGCTGCTGTTGCAGCCTTTGCGGAGCCGGTGCTCAAACAGCTGGAAGCCTATCCGGACTATATGGCCGAGGCGATGGGAATCCGTTTTGTGATCGCGGAGTACCAGGCTATGGGCAGGGAGATGGATGCCTTTCAGATGGGGTATCTGAAGTCCATGGGAATCCGGATGCTTGGGATCGCTGTCATTGCCATGGCTGCGAGCATTCTGGTTGCGTTTTTATCCTCCAGGCTGGCCGCGTTTACTGCAAAGGATCTGCGCAAGCGTGTGTTTTCCAAGGTAATGGGATTTTCCAACTCGGAGATGAACCAGTTTTCCACTGCGTCCCTGATCACGCGCTGTACCAATGACGTGCAGCAGATCCAGATGTTTGTGACTGTTCTGTTCCGCATGGTCGCGTTTGCGCCGATCATGGGATTGGGCGCGATCCTCAAGGTGGTAGAGACAACGACCTCGATGGCATGGATCATCGTGCTTGCGGTGCTTGCAGTGCTTTTGCTGATCATTGTGCTCATGCTGGTGGCGATGCCAAAGTTTAAGCAGATGCAAAAGCTTGTGGACGGCCTGAACCTTGTGTCCAGGGAGATTCTGACCGGATTGCCGGTGATCAGGGCGTTCGGCAGGGAACAGGTGGAGGAGAAACGGTTTGAGGCGGCCAGCGGAGATCTGATGCGAACGCAGCTTTTTACGTCCAGGGCACTGGCCATGATGATGCCTACGATGATGTTTATCATGAATGGCGTCAGTGTGCTGATCATGTGGGTTGGCGCGGGCAAGATCGATACGGGGAACCTGCAGGTTGGTGAGATGATGGCGTTTCTGATCTATGCCATGCATATCGTGATCAGCTTTCTGATGATCTCCATGGTGTCCATTATTCTGCCGAGGGCGACTGTCGCGGCAGAACGGATCCGAGAGGTGCTGGATTCTGAAACACTGATTCTGGACAGCGATTCGCCGGTTTCCTTCCCGGAAGGGGGAAGGGGGGAGGTTGAGTTTTCCCATGTATCCTTCCGGTATCCGGGCGCGGAGGAAGATGCGCTGTCAGACATCAGCTTTACGGCGAAGCCGGGGCAGATCACGGCGGTGATCGGAAGCACAGGCTGCGGTAAGTCCACGCTGGTACACCTGATCCCGAGGCTGTTTGATGTGTCAGAGGGCTCTGTCAGCATTGACGGCGTTGACATTCGGAATGTGCCTTTGAAGGAGCTGCGGAAACGAATCGGATTTGTGCCGCAGAAAGGGGTGCTGTTCTCGGGCACCATTGCCTCCAACATCCGGTTTGGCAATCAGGATGCTGCTGACACGCTGGTACGGGAGGCGGCCGGGATCGCGCAGGCCCGGGAGTTTATCGAGGAAAAGGAAGACGGGTATGCGTTCATGATCGCCCAGGGCGGCAACAATGTGTCCGGTGGACAGAAGCAGAGGCTGTCCATTGCCAGGGCAATTGCGAAACAGGCGGATATCTATGTGTTTGATGACAGCTTTTCGGCGCTCGATTACCGCACCGACGCGGCGCTTCGGAGGGCGCTGAAGGAGCAGGTTGCCGACGCGGTGGTGATCATTGTAGCACAGCGCATCAGCACGATCCTGCATGCGGATCAGATCCTTGTGCTGGAGGATGGCAGGATTGTGGGCAGGGGTACCCATGAGAAGCTGCTTGCGGAAAATGAAGTGTATCAGCAGATCGCGGCCTCCCAGTTGTCAAGGGATGAGCTGGAAGGAAAGGGGGCGTGACAGATGGAGGGTGAAAAAAACGCAAGGCCGAACAGGAGGCCGCCGATGGGAAGACATGGCGGCGGCATGGGACCTGTGGAAAAGGCAAAGGATTTTAAGGGTTCCTTCCAAAAACTGCTCCAATATATTTCAGAGTACCATATCGCGCTGATTCTTGTCGCGCTGTTGACGGCAGGTTCCACTATCTTCAATATCATCGGTCCTAAGGTTCTGGGCAAAGCGACGACGGAAATCTTCAACGGCCTGATGCGCAAGGTGCAGGGGATTGGGGGCATTGATTTTGATAAGATCAGGACCATTTTGCTGATCATTCTGGGACTTTATCTGGTGTCCATGGCGATGGCCTACATTCAGGGCTTCGTGATGGCCGGGGTTGTGCAGAAGATCTCATTTCAGATGAGAAATGAGATTGCGGCCAAGATCAACCGCCTGCCAATGAATTATTTTGACAGGGTGAGCAACGGGGATGTCCTGTCGAGGATCACCAATGATGTGGATACCCTGACGCAGGGGCTTAACCAGTCGGTAACCCAGCTGATCTCATCGGCGGCAACCCTGATCGGCGTCCTGGTCATGATGCTCAGCATATCGCCGATGATGACGCTGGTGGCCCTGATGCTTCTGCCGGTGTCCGGAATCGGGATCATGACGATCGTGAAGCGTTCACAGTCCTATTTTGTGAGCCAGCAGAATTATCTGGGAGAGGTGAACGGCCAGATAGAAGAAAACTTTGGCGGACACAATGTGGTTAAGCTCTTCACCAGGGAGGAGGCGGTTCTCAAGCATTTTGAGGAGACCAATGAGAAGCTGTATGAATCTGCATGGAAATCCCAGTTTATTTCAGGCATGGCGCATCCGATCATGGTGTTTGTCGGCAACCTCGGATATGTGGCTGTCGTGATTCTCGGTGGATTCCTAAGCATCCGCGGCGTGATCGAGGTGGGTGATATCCAGTCCTTTATTCAGTATGTGAGGCAGTTTACCCAGCCGATCCAGCAGGTGGCGCAGATCTCCAATATGCTGCAGTCCACGATGGCGGCTGCGGAGCGCGTGTTTGAGTTTCTGGAGGAGCCGGAGGAGCAGATGCGCGCTGTAAGACACACAGACCGGAGGATAGACGATATCAGGGGAAACATTTCCTTTTCCCATGTCTGTTTTGGATATCAGCCGGACCGGATCATATTGAAGGACTTTTCGGCTGAGGTGAAGGAAGGGCAGAAGATCGCGATCGTCGGGCCGACCGGCGCGGGCAAGACCACGCTGGTAAAGCTGCTGATGCGGTTTTATGACCTCAACTCCGGAAGCATATGCATGGATGGCGTCAACGTGGAGGAATTTGACAAGCAGGAGGTACGGGAGGCCTTTGGCATGGTGCTCCAGGATACCTGGCTGTTTAAGGGAACGATCATGGAAAATATCCGGTATGGAAGGCTGGACGCGACGGATGAGGAGGTCATCGAGGCGGCAAAGGCAGCGCACGCCCATCATTTCATCAAGACGCTTCCGGGCGGCTATCAGATGGAGCTGAATGAAGAGGCCACCAATGTGTCGCAGGGGCAGAAGCAGCTTTTGACAATTGCGCGGGCAATCCTTGCTGACAAGAAGCTGCTGATCCTCGACGAGGCAACCTCCTCTGTGGACACGAGGACGGAGGTGCGGATCCAGAAGGCCATGGATCACCTGATGCAGGGGCGCACCAGCTTTGTGATTGCGCACCGCCTGTCCACGATCCGCGATGCGGACCGGATCCTGGTCATGCGGGACGGTGATATCGTGGAGCAGGGGAATCATGAGGAACTGCTGAAACGGAATGGGTTTTATGCGGAGCTTTACAGGTCGCAGTTTGAGGAGCTGTAACGGACAATCCTTTGGCGTATCTGTGATATACCGGACGGCTCCCGGCGGATCGTTTATTTGCACTTCGGGCACGCTTTCGCTTAATTGCTCACGCAGCGGTACTAAGATGTGCTTCCTTTGTCAGCACATCTAAGGACCGGCGTTCGCAAATAGCC
>CAMHJT010000204.1 GCA_946185495.1 uncultured Clostridiaceae bacterium
ACAAGTCGAAAAAGCGATGATTGCCACTATGAAATATGATTATTCGGAAAAAGAAGGCGGTACCAAGCTTGTAGTCTATGAGAAGGTGGATCCGTCCACGATCCAGGATAAGAAGATTATCACCTACGGCGCCCTGTGGATCGGCGACGACTTGAAGCGGGCAGCGATCCAGTTCAACAAGGAGAGCAAGGAGTATCAGATCACCTTTAAGGAGTATGAGTCGGAGGGAGAGGAGGATCCCGTTGCCAAGATGAACGCGGAGATTGTGGCCGGCAATATTCCGGATATCATCGATCTGTCCAATGTGTCAGTAGATCAGTATGCGGCCAAGGGAATTCTGGAGGATCTGCTTCCGTATTTTGACAAGGATCCGGAGTTAAACAGCAGCGACATCATTGATTCTGTTCTCGAGACACAGAAGATTGACGGTAAGCTGTATTATGTGGCTCCCTCCTTCGGCATGTCCACGCTGGTGGCGAAGAAGTCGGACGTGGGGGACGGTACCGGATGGACCTTTGATGAGATGAAGAAGCTTCTGGAGGAGAAGAAGGACGCGAGACCGTTTTATTCTGAGAATAAAAACTCGATGCTTTACAGCTTCCTTGGAAACGGCCTGTCGGATTTTGTGGACTGGTCCACCGGCGAATGCAGCTTCAACAGTCAGGATTTCAAGGATATCTTAGAGATCTGTAATCAGGGAACGGACGATGAGGAAGAGTATTCAGAGGACGCCATGCCCCAGCTCATCAAGGAGGGCAAGGTGCTCTTTGTGGAGGGCTGGATCCAGCCGGAGGAGGTAGAGGTCTACGAGAAAATGTTTGGCGGGGATGTCAGCTATATCGGCTATCCGAACAAGGAAAAGCAGGGATCTTATTTCCAGTTTGACACGCAGATCGGCATGTATGCCAAGTCTGAGGTAAAGGATGGCGTATGGCAGTTCCTGCGCATTCTGATGTCGAAGGATTATCAGGCAAAGAATATGTATGGCAATATGCCGACCAGAAAGGATGCCTTTGACATGATGATGAAGACCAAGACCACCACAGAGAAATATAAGGATGAGTATGGCAATGAGATCGAGCCGTTAGATTCCAGCTGGGGCTGGGACACAATGGAGGTGCAGATCAAGCCGCTCACCCCGGAGCAGGAGCAGCAGTACAGGGATCTGGTGAACAATACCAGAAAGTGTGCGCGTTATGAAAACAGCATGATGGAGATCGTGCAGGAGGAGGCAGCGCATTACTTTGCCGGGGAAAAGAGCGTGGATGAGACTGCTGATATCATCCAGAACCGGATCAAGACCTATGTAAATGAGAATCGTTAGGATCAGTCACGAGTGAACGATCGTGACAGATCCTTAAGGAAGGATAAGGATATGTCGAAGAAGAAGAAAATGCCGAAGGCCCGGCCTGCGGAGGAGACAGTATCCAGAAGGGAACCGGAGTCCGAAGGGGCTCCGGTTTCCGTGCAGAGAGAAGAGGACGGGGACAGCGGCGCAGGCCTGCCGGAAGATGAGACTGTGGCAATGGAGATTTCCGGAAAGCCGGAAGCGACTGCGGAGCCGGAGATGTCTTCAAAGCCAGAAGAGGCTGAGGGAACAGAGATTTCCGGAAAGCCGGAAGCGACTGCGAAACCGGAGATATCTGCGGAGCCGGAGAATCTTGTGTACAGGAAACCGAAACGCAGTAAGAAGGACAGGAAGAATGCGCTCCTCTATATGCTGCCGAGCCTTCTGGGCGTGCTGCTGTTTTTTGTGGTTCCGTTCTTTGTCGTGATCTACTATGCGGTGATTGATAACCCGATCCATGGGGAGTTTGTGTTTCTTGACAATTTCAGCAGAATTATTCAGAATTCCTCGTTTCAGCAGGCAGCAAGAAATACGGGAACCTTTTCCTTGGCGGCGGTGCCGCTGGCAGTTGTGCTGTCCCTTGCCATGGCGATATTGCTGGAGCAGAACATTCCCATGCGGAGCCAGTTCCGGACCTTTGTGTTAAGCCCTATGATGGTGCCGGTGGCCTCCATCGTGCTGATCTGGAGGGTGCTGTTTGACTATCACGGCGTGGTGAACCTGTGGCTGTCCCACATGGACAAGGCACCGATTGACTGGTTCAAATCCTCTTACAGTCAGATCGTGATCGTGATCCTGTTTCTGTGGAAGAATCTGGGATACAATATGATCTTATTTATGGCGGCATTAAATGCGATTCCGAAGGACGAGCTGGAGGTGGCCAGACTGGAGAGCGCCTCTCCACTGCAGATCTTCTGGTACATCAAGCTGCGGTACCTGTCCTCCACCATTTTATTTGTGGCGATCCTCTCCCTGATTAATTCCTTCAAGGTGTTCCGGGAGGTGTATCTGCTGACGGGGGATTATCCCTATGACACGCTGTATATGCTGCAGCATTTCATGAACAACACCTTCCGCTCGCTGGATTATCAGAAGCTGTCATCGGGTGCGATCCTCATGGCTCTGGTCATGGTGGTTGTGATCGGCTGCCTGTTTCTTGCGGAGGACAGATTTGGAAAGGATGTGGAGGGATGAGAAAGCTGAAACGAACCGTGAAAAAGGCGGTTCTCACAATTGTGGCCATGATTTTTGCCGTATCCTTTCTGTTGCCTACGATCCTGACAATGGCCAATTCCTTTATGTCTGAGGTGGAGATCAACACAAACTATGGCGTGATCTTTAATCAGTATAAGGAACGGGAATACGGGGAACGGAATACGGACTATGTGCCGGAAACGGTGAACCTCAAGCTGATACCGGATATGGTGACCGGTGAGCAGTATTCGACGGTGCTTCTGAAGAGCCCGGAATACCTGCTGAAATTCTGGAATTCCGTAATTCTTGTGGTGCCCATCGTCGTGTTCCAGATCCTGATCGCCCTGGGTGCGGCTTACAGCTTCACAAGGTTCCGGGGAAGGCTGCGGGAGATGATTTTCTTTTTGTATGTGGCGCTGATGCTGATGCCCTTTCAGGTGACGCTGGTGCCCAATTACCTGGTGTCTGACTGGCTACATATTCTGGATACCAGATGGGCGATCCTGCTGCCGGGATTTTTTGCCCCTTTCAGTGTGTATCTGCTGACCAAATTCATGCGCAGGATTCCGGTCTCGCTGATCGAGGCGGCAAAGCTGGACGGTGCAAACGAGTGGCAGATTTTTACGAGGATCTGCATTCCATTGTGCAAGGGCGCCATCGCCTCGGTGGCTATTCTGGTATTCATAGATTACTGGAATATGGTGGAACAGCCCATCATTCTGCTGTCCGATGCGGATAAGCATCCGCTGTCCGTATTTCTGTCAAAGATCAATACCGGGGAGGTCGGTCTGGCATTTGCAGTGGCGACAATCTATATGGTGCCGACGATTCTGATCTTCCTGTATGGAGAGGAGTATCTGGTGGATGGAATTTCCTATACGGGAGGAGTCAAGGGATAAGGAAGGAGTGAGGAAATGGAACAGGAATCGAAGCGAAAGAAAATGATAAAAAAGGCCGCCGGGATCTTCCTTGTGGGACTGATGCTACTGACCTTTTTTTCCAATACGATCATGAATTACTCGCTGGCAGAGGTGGCGACGGAGCCGGTGACGGCGGGAACCGTGTCCAGCAAGGTCAGGGGACAGGGAGTCGTGGAGGCCAGCTCGGATTACGAGGTGACGGTGAGCGGTTCCCGGGTGATCAAGGAGGTTAAGATCCAGGCCGGGGACGAGGTGAAGGAGGGTCAGGTGCTGTTCACCTTTGAGGACGGCGAGGACAGTGAGCTGGCGACAGAGCAGGAGAATCTGGATCAGATGGAGCTTGATTATGCCAAGTCCCTGATGAAGCTTGCACCCGATCACAGCACGGATGACATGGATATCGCCAATGCGCGGGAAGACCTGAATAATGCGATCAAGGCGCAGAGCAAGGCAAAGGCCAATGAGAAGGCATTGAAGGCCGCGAAGAAGGCGGCGGAGCAGGCGAAAAAGGATCAGGCGGCCAAGCAGACCGCAGTGGATACCCTGCAGGCAAAGGTGGATGCCTACGGCGAGGTTGGGGATTATGATACCCTGAAGGCGCAGATCGAGGAGGATACCAGGTCTTTGCAGACCGCAAAGCAGAAGCTTCTGGATGACAAGGAGGATCTGCAGGAGCTTAAGAAGGATCCGGAGGAGGATACGAAGACGCTGGAGCGCCAGA
>CAMHJT010000205.1 GCA_946185495.1 uncultured Clostridiaceae bacterium
TTTCTGCTGATCCGGGCGGCTGTCGATACCTCCACTTCCTGCCGGGGTGGATCCGGCTGCCGTCATATCCGGTTTCTTGTATGAGCCCTTATAAAAACGCCTGTTCATACTTGGAGAGGTAGCAAAATAATATCATCTTGGGCTGAGCTTTCATAAGGGCTGATACAAAAAACCGTTTTGATCAGCGCTATTTCCCGTAATAATGGAATGTGTCCTCCACGCAGATATCATACGCCTCCACGTTCCCGCCCGCTCGAAATAAGGGGTTTACCCGCAGCTTTGCCTGCACCAGCGCGCCGCCCGCACAATCCGCGATATGAAAATCCGGGTTCTTTCGTCGGACGTTTTTCTCCATCACGTCCAGCATTCTCGCGCAGCAGGCCGTTTGATCCCGCTTTTTCGCGAGCAGGAGCATCAGGTAGTCCTCATAATCCAGCCCGTACTGAATTTCCTTCGCCTGCACCTGCGCCCCAATATTCTTTAAATCCGTCTTCCAGGTCAGTGCGTCCTTCATATACGGAATTCGCTTCCCCGCCATCAGGTCCCGCATCTCGCTGACAGACTCGCCGTACGCCCAGCACCCCAACAGCAGGTATTTTACCACCTCGATGAGGGCCTCTGTTCCGGTAGCAGTACAGATTGCCGCCGCCACAGTCAGCGCCTCGCTCTTTTTCTCCACATCCGTCAGCAGGTAAGCGTAGTTGACCGGCATGCGCAGCCAGGTAATCTCCGTCAGGACACTTTGCAGGTTGTCATAATCGCTGTCCTTACCCTTAAGGATATACTCCGTCTCGCATTTGATCTCTGAATCCTCCCTCTCATGCAGCCCGTTCGAAAACATGCCGGCCACATAATCCACAAAGGCGGCGTGTTCTGCAAGGTTTTCCGCCGTACTGTCCTCCGCCGCCCCCTTGAGGAGCTTCTTCAGCGACAGGATATCACCGAATCCCGCATCCCTTTCTTCCTCCTCCGCACTCTCCTTATAGGCCTCAGAGGGAGGATCCTGAAAGCCGTAGCTCTCACTGGAAATGCTCCTGTCCCCCGGCAGCACAAAAGAAAGCAGGCCGTTTTTCAGGCAGTTCTTCATCTGTTCCCTCGGATCCTCAACGGAAATATCCATTTTTTCAACCGCATTCCCGCTGCTTCCCGCATCCGTTTTTTCCGCCGCTTTCCTACTGCTTCCCACTTCCGGGACCGGGAGCTCCACTGCATTGATCTCGGTTTCCTTCTCAGCCTCCTTAAGAGGACTTTTCTTCTCCAGCAGCCTGTCCTTAAGCCCCGCCGCCTTTCGCGCCAGCCCCTCCGTCTTTTCGTACTCCGCAATCTGCCTGCGCAGGTTCTTCATATGGTCAGCAAAAACGGGATCAAGCCCGATCACCGCAACCTCCTCCACATCAAAGCTGTAAATCCTGCCCCCGCCGTCCAGGGACTCCCCAAGACAGGCACAGACCAGCTCCTCCGCCTTAGCTTCGCTCCTAGTTCCATAGGTCGGATCCATAAACAGCAGATGGTAACGCGCAAACAGCTCCCTGTCATAATCCGCCATCAGGTTCTGACAGGCGCTGTGCATCACAGCCCTCACCTTCACATTTGCCATATGGATTCTGGCCGCCTCCAGCGCAGTCAGCGTAAAAACCAGCAGTACGCTGATCATGAGGCTGAAAAAAATAGTTGTCTGTCCTCTGTTTCTCATTGACATATTCTTCCTTTCTCATATCGGGATCACAGGCGATCGCGAGACAATCCGGGCTTCGCACCTGCCTGTTAAGGATCAGGATGGGACGCCGTCGGGGAACAACGTCCTCATCCTCTGTTGGCAGCATCCTTCGATGCAAGGGCGGCGTTCATCAGGCCGCCGCCGGTCTGCGGGTTCCTAATCAATATATCTTTTTCGCGTTTTCATTGATTGATTTCCAGATATTGTTGACCAGCTCTGTGATCTGATCCTTAAAAATGATCACCATCGCGATCAGAACCACGATGATCAGAATGACTTCCACTACGCCCATTCCGGACTCATCTTCCAGAAAATCCATCCACGCCTGTTTCCAGAAGCCCATACGCATCACCTCCTTTCCATCTGATTTTCAACAGGTAATTGCGAAACTCAAAATGTATATTGAGGCTCACAGCCCCGATTTCCGATTACTTCAGGCTCTGAAACGCAGGCACCATGATCATGCCCATGATCACCAAAAGCAGCAGGATCATCGGTCCCAACAGCTTCGTCCCTGCCTCCTCCCCGTAGCGCCTGGCCAGGTTCTTCCTCTCCTCCAGCGCTGCCAGCTCCTCCTGCTCAAAGGCGGCGGTCAGCCCCTTCGCGCCCTTTCTCACATTCTGCTGGAGCAGAAGCATCAGCTTCACATAGCACGGAAGGCGGAGCCTCCTGCCAAGCCGGTAATAGGCCTGTTCCTCCGACATACCGAGCTGCAGGCTGTGATGCGCGATCTTAAGCTCGCGGATCAGGCCGTCCCTGCAGGCAGGTCCATCCTTTTCATGCTCCTCGATCAGCAGGCGGAAGATATTTTTCACCTGCATTCCCGCGCCCAGAAGCAGCATCAGCTCATTGACAAACCACGGATAACACCGGAGCAGCTCATCCCTCTCCTGCTTTCCCTTCTTTTTCCGGTCCTCCTGTTCCCGCAGTACAAGCAGCCCGGCCAGAACGGCTCCCAAAACCAGAACACCGGACGCGCTCATCCCCCGCGTTCCGTTTCGTGTAAGCCGCACTCCCTCCACCTCAGTTGGCAGGGAAAAGCCCTCCTCATACATGGCCTCCCTTTCCAGCCTCCGCAGGTATTCGCCCGCCTTGCGAAATCTCAGCGCCAGGGCGGTTTCCTGCCGGGGATATATCCTGACCGCGTACTCCTTTTCCTCACAGTCCTCTCCGTACCAGAGAAGCACCGTCACGGAGGTGGATAGCCCGGCCTCCAGCTCCTCAAGCCCATATCCCTCACTCACCATCAGCTCCGGTTCATTTTGGGGTGCGCCGTCACTGTCCATAAGCTGGTAATCCGCCGGCCTTAACTCCACATCAAAGGGATATTCCTCCCTGTCAAGCCCTGCGTCTAACGGCAGCCGTACCTCCTCCAGGGATGCATTTTCCCCCTTCAGGTGTTCATCCAGATAGGCAAAGGCCGCCTTCCATTTCACCCTGCACTCCTCCGCCGTCAGCGCGCGCGGTCTCACCAGAAGGGATACCTGCTTCTCCTCGCCCTCCGTCTCCAGGCGAAGCTCCTCCTGCCGCTCACTTCCCCCGTATCCGTCCCTGCGGACATAGATTTCCTGCTCCTCCTTCTGAAAAGTCATGCACAGGCTCATGGAATTAAAGACCAGCAGCAACAGCAGCAGATGCCCATGCTCCCGCAAAAATTGTTCCATCCGCGACCGCTCCTTTTTCCTTGCGGCCGCCAGATACATCCCGCCGCCCGCCGCCAGAAGCAGGTACACGGCCGTATTGATCCATCTCATATCCATTCCCCCTGATCTTGATCCGGCTGGATCCGGACGGATGCCGATGCCATGCATCCCATCCGAAACACAATCGGCATCCGGCTCCTCTTCCATGGCCTACAGCCTGTCTTTTGGGGGTATTATATCGGGCATATCTGCGTTTGTCTATAATTGTGAACGAAATAGAATAATAAACATAGAAATGTCAAAAACAGCCGATTTTTTGAATTTTTTATGACACCATTTGTGAACCCGGTGTCATAACTTTTTGAACTTTTTGACAAAATTTTGAACTTTATGTCACTATCCATGGTACGCCCGCAGAATCAGCCTATATTAAAGTGCAAGTCTGTTTTCGTATTTGTGGCTGACAGCAGAGCATATGTTTGCTGTAATAATTTACATCGAACAAAAGATACGGGTTACTATCTAAAACATCCCTGAATAGTGTAAAATCTTAACGGTAAATGCCGAAATCTAACAAAGGTCGGTGTCGAAGCCAGTCATTTTTAATGAAAATGCTGGCTTCAAGAGCGGGTGGCTGCGGAAATGAAGCAACGAAGATGTTTCCTGAACAGTTGGAGACAGCCCCCTTCCAGGCTCACGAAAAAGCTCCGGCACCTGTCCTTCCATAGACAAATGCCGGAGCATAAGAAGAAAT
>CAMHJT010000206.1 GCA_946185495.1 uncultured Clostridiaceae bacterium
GATAAAGCGGCAGGCTACGCGCTGCTTCAGGGGATCCCCCTGTCGGAATGCATGCTTTATACATCAGGGCGTGTTCCGGTGGACATGGTGCAAAAGGTCATCATGGCGGGGATTCCGGTGCTGGTATCCAAAGCTATCCCAACCGCAGAGGCGGTGGAGCTTGCAAAAAGGTACGGTCTGACACTGCTTTGCCGGGCGTGGCCAGACAGGATGGAATTGTATTAGACGGGCAACTACTCAGCAGGTGCTGCAGCTGCAACGGTTCAGGACAGCCGGATAAATTCCGGCTGTCCGTTTTTGAATACAGTGTAATACCGGAAACCTGTCTCGGCGAGGAGCGCTTCTGCCTCGGCAAACCCTGCGCCGATCCGCTCCTTCCGGTGCGCGTCGCTTCCGACGGTGATGATCTCGCCGCCGAGCGAGCGGTAGAGCTTCAGCGCTTCTATATGGGGGTGGGGATATCCGATCTTCTCCAGGCCGGAGGTATTGATCTCGATGCCTTTGCCTTTTTCAATCAGCCGGCGGAGCAGCACCTCAAAAATATCCCTGTAATCCTCAAAGCGGTAGACAAAGCTTTGATCCGGACAGTAGCGCACTGCATAGTCCAGATGCCCGTATACATGGAAGCTGTCGGTCAGCGTCACATTCTCGGCCTCGGAGAGAAAGTATTCCCTATAGGCCATGACAGGATCCTTCCCCTCATAATAGGAGGGATAATACGGATCGCCGTTTTCCAGAGAGGTGAGGTGGGAGGAGGCGATCACAAAGTCAAAGGGGTAACGCTCGTAAAGCGCCTTAAGCTTGGGCGCTGTCGCGGGGCATATGCCCTGTTCAACGCCGATATAGACCCTGATCTGTTTTTCGTATCGCTGTTTCAACTCATTCAGGACAGAAAAATAGGCATCAAAGTCCAGCTGGAAATTCATGTCCGGTTCGGAAGGGTGTACCGGAAAATCGATATCGTGATGGTCCGTAAAATAAATGCAGGGAAAGCCTTTTTCGATGGCTGTCCGGATGATGGCTTCCGGCGATTCCTCTGAATCCGATGAAAAATGTGAATGTACGTGCATATCTGTGATGATCATTTTTGTCTCCCCCGTTATTTTGCTGCTGAACTGTATATTTCCCGGATCTTTTCGATATGGTCATCCAGATTGACCATATGGTTTTCCTCCGGAATACAGATGCCTGTGGTAGTGAATGTTTTCATATGAGATTCCTGCCCCTTCCGATAAAATGTGGTGTTCTGACAGGATTCTAGCACAATTCCGGGATTTTATCAACAGATGATCCTGTGGGGGGCGCGGTGACCTGCCGGACGGTTTCTGGTGTGAGTTCCGTTTGCACTTCGGGCACGAGCTAAAGCATACCTTCGAACTAAGCGAGCCCTGCGCCTCCTGCTTGGGCTCGCTAAGGTCTCAGGCATTGCGCTTAGTTGCTCACGCAGCGGTGCAGCACTCGCGGATATACATTTTTCTGCATCAGGTTTGTTCCCCACGGTGCATACAGAGGTACTAACCATTTGGCGTTGCCGAATGCTAAGAACCTCTAGTATAGGTTCGCCTCCTTTGTCGGCTCACCAAGGACCGGCGTTCGCAAATATCCCTACGTTGCGAATCGAAACTCACGCCAGAAACCTGTGTACTGGTGGTAGCCCCAATCGTTAATGACTGCAGTGTAAGAAGGGGCACAAGTCCCGCTGCGCCGAACAGGCCGATGGAGGCCATGAGAAACAGCATCCGGGGGGCGGAGGGGAAAGCGGCTTGCAGGGTGGCAAAAAGGGAATGTGAGGCGATTCCCAGCAGGGCAAAGGTGATGGATGGGCGCAGGATGCTTTTTTGAAACTGCAGTTCCACAGGGATCAGGCGCTGTATCCGGTGAAGGCTTGCCATGGTCTGGAACAGGTAGCTGACAAACAGGCCGATGATGTATCCGGTCATGCCAAGTCTCGGAACCGCTGCCAGTATAAAGCCGATCCGCAGGATGGTGGAGAGGACGGTGAGGATCAGGTTGTGGGTGGCAAGCCCTAGGCCGTTTAAAATGCTGGCCAGCGTTGTCGCAAGGTAGATCAGTGGACAGAGCACAGAGAGCTTAAGCAGGAAGCGGCCGGCTTCGGGACTGTGGAAAAAGCAGTCTCCGATGGCGGGACCGAACAGGTAAAAGACGAAGGTGGAAAACAGGCCGACCAGCAGACAGAAATGCAGGCTTTTTTCACACAGGCGCTTCAGGTACCCCCGGTTTAGCTCAGAGCTTGCGGAGGATACGGCGGGCATGAGCATTGTGGACAGGGAGTTGGTCACTGTGGAGGGAAACATGATAAAGGGAAACGCCATGCCGGAAAACACGCCGTAGGCCTCCAGGCTCATGGTGGAGCTGCCGTAGTAGGAGAGCAGGATGGTCGGGATCATGATGGCCTCGATGCTCTGCAAAAGGGTCAGGGTCAGGCGGTTCGTGGTGAAGGGGATGGCGTTTTTGAGAAAGAGCCGTAAAAGCCTTTCCGTGTAGACAGGACGGTTGTCGGTCCGGTTTTGATTTTTGCGCCTCCCGTTCTTTTTGCAGTGCAGGAACAGGGCGGCTATGGAATAGAGCAGGGAGACGAGCTCGCCGATGACGATCCCCCACACCGCGAACGCAGCGTCATATTGTGCGCGGATACAGATGGTTCCGGACAGGAGATAAAGGCCGGACACCTTCGCGATCTGTTCCAGAAAATCGGATACGCCATGCACGCCGGACTGCTTCAGTCCGAGGAAATATCCATGGATCGCGCCCTTCATGGCCATGAACGGGACGCCTAAGCAGATGACCTTTAGGCAGGCGGCGCATTCGGGCGCGTTAAGGACATGGAGGCACAGCCAGTCGGCCTGTGTGTAGATCAGGCCGGCGACAGCCAGTGCCAGTATCAGGTTATAGAAAAAACAGATTTTAAGAAGCGACATCGCCGAGGCGCGGTCCCGCCTGCTATGGTACTCGGAAACCAGCTTTGTCAGCGCCAGCTCGTTTCCAAATGTGGTGACGGAGAACGCCACCATATAGAGGGGGAAGATGAGCTGATAGATGCCAAGCTCCTTCGCACCGATCAGCCTGGAAAGGAATATTCTGTTATAGAAACCGATGATCCGGGTTGCCAGACCTGTGACGGTGAGGATCAGGGTGCCTTTGACGACAAGATTTTGGGAGATTGACTGCAGGAATCTGCGGATTCGTTTCATGGGCTGCGTCCTGTTTATTGCCTGAAGCTGCCGGAGAAAGAAAATTCCGGCAGGCTGCAGGACTGTTTGATTCACTATATGACGGGCTGCCCGGATGTATTCACTTATGTTTCACAGTTTTTTTCTTGACAGTGAAGAAAATGGCTGTTATGATAGCAATGTGATATCCGACTAAATTAGTGGGAATTGAGGTGATGGTATGACCTTGTCTACAAAGGGCAGATACGGCTTGAAGGCGATGATCGACCTGGCGGACTACTCAGAGGAGACTCCGCAGTCCATCGCCTGTATTGCCGCAAGACAGTCCATTTCAGACAGTTATCTGGAGCAGCTGATGGCGAAGCTGAAAAAGGCGGGGCTCATTAAGAGCATCCGGGGCGCCCAGGGGGGCTATGTGCTGGCAAGGCCCAGCAGCGAGATCAGCGTGGGGGATGTCCTTCGCGCGCTGGAGGGAGATCTCGCCCCGGTCAACTGTATGGAACTAAAAGGAGAACAGGGCTGCTCAGGAAGGGATCACTGTGTGGCAAAGACGGTCTGGAAGCGGATCGACGAGAGCATTCAGAATACGGTGGACTCAATCTGGTTAAGTGAACTTGTGGAAGATAACCGCAGGCTCAGGGAGCAGGACGGCAGGGACTGAGCCGTGAGAAGGCTTTTTTGACAGGCCGGAAGGAAAAGGGACGCCACGAAGGCCTGATGGAGATCTCAGTTGCGGTCAGAACAGGCGAATCCCTGGAAAGGGATGTCGTGCAGGCCTGATGGAGATTTCAGTTGCGGTCAGGACGGGCGAATCCCGGAATAGGAAAAAGGAGGGCAGTATGGAAGGAAAACGTTTTATATATCTGGATCACGCGGCGACGACGGCAGCCAGGCCGGAGGTGGTGGAG
>CAMHJT010000207.1 GCA_946185495.1 uncultured Clostridiaceae bacterium
CCGAGAAGCTGGATCATAGGATTGATAAAAGTGGTGGTCTTACCGGAACCGGTAGCACCGATGATCAGCGAATGTGCGCCCGGCAGGAAATTGACCTCCAGCATATTTTTCTTATTGAGCACGGCCCTTACGGGAATGCCGTCCTTCTTGACATGGTTCAATGCGCTGTAGGGATTGCCCGGAAAATACTTATCCCGCTCCTTCTCCGTCAGGAACCGGCTGTTCTCCAGCGAGCCCTGCACCACATCCACCTTGCCGTTCTTGCCAAGCAGCTCGTTACTGTTCTTAAACAGAAGCATATCCAGATTGTTTCCGGAAAGCAGCCAGATCAGCGCCAGCACTGCCCCGGCCAACAATCCGTAAAGCCAGGTCCGAAGCTCCAGCAAAAGCCCCAGATCCACCTCTACCTCCTCACCGCCGATGGCATTCGTCAGCATGGAGGGAAAGGCCCGGACAAGGAAACCTGCCATCCCCGCCAACAGAATAAATACTAATATGTACAATGTCAATTTCTGCCATCTCTTCATCGCCCTTGCTCCTTCCCAATCTGGTATTCCCTAAGCCCGCCGGAATGCTTTCCGTCACCGCCGGATCCATAGCTCCCGCATGCTTTATGGCTCTTCCAAGCCTGCTTTTAGTATTCCGGCGTCACAAGCCTGATATATTTCAAGAAATTATATTCTTCCTTCGCAGTGTTATAATATGCCTCCCATTTGTTGACAATGGTAGCTGTCTTGTCATTCAAAATGACAGGAAAATTGGTCACAGTCACTGCATTTGCCGTGGAAAACCCGGTCAGCCTCTCAAACGCGGACGGACTGCCCGTATTCTCACTGAGCGATCCGATTTTCGTTGTCTTGTTATCGATCACTGAATTCGAAGAGGTATTGTTCAGATTCACGGAAAGGTTTATCTTGCCGTAAATCCCTCCATAAAGTTCGACACGCTTCTCAAGATAGTGATAATAATAGTAAGTCGCATTTTCCATCTTCTCGATCGTCGCCACTGACGTGGATGCGCCCGTCCCCGTCACCTTGGCATTATAAAGGAGCTGGTCTGTCTCTTTCCTACAGTGTGCTGCGAGGATCACTCCGTTCTTGCGGTTCTCGATCCTGCAGGAGCAATCCATGTAGGCGTAGCTGTTGACCATCAGGCCGTAATTGATGATGGTGGAGCCGTCATTCAGTGAAAGCGCGTAATCCACTCCCTTTTTATCTATCTTATCATTGTTGTTGTTCATGCACAGGTCAGACAGCGTAAAGAGCTTACACCCCGGCATCACAATGATCGTCCCCCCGTTGCTGCACTCAATGGTACCCTCATTCGTCTCCAGGAAGGGAGAGATACAACCGTTGGGCGTCTTACCGTCCGGGCTGGCCTTCAGGATGATGGTACCGCCGTTATTGACAATCCTCCCGTTATTGATGAAATTGGCCTCCACGGAAAGGATGCCGCCCTTCTCGATCACGATCTTGGAGGTCTCCGGCAGGATCACGCCCTCTGAGGTGTTGAGCTTGCCCTGGGCGTCCTCATAGGTACACTCCTTGATCGCGTAGACCTGCCCCTTCTTGATCGTGGTGACACGTCCCTCGCCCGAGGTCGTATCGCCGCCCGTTTCCTTTCCATTCGTACCCGCCTGCCCCTTAATTGTCGCGAACACATGGGGCGTTCCGACATACCAGCGAAACAGCGCGTGAATGCCAGTCGTCTCCGGCCAGAGCAGGTTCCATCCATGATAATGCGGATTGCCGGCATAGTAGGAGTCTGCCCCCCACTCTCCTCCGCCGTAGCCCCTAAGCACCTTCGGATCGTAGGATACGATCCAGCCCGTCTTGGTCACGCCAAGGTTGGGCGCCTTGTCATGCTCCGAGTCGTTGTTGTGGATCTTGCACCAGTCCAGATCGTCGTCATCCATGCCGATCAGCGCGCCCTTGGCTACCCAGAACTCCGAATTGTCATCTCCGGCCGCCGGATGAAAGGTAAAACGCTTCTCCCTGCCTGATGTACCCTCTACTCCCTGCCAGATCTGGAACCGGGGCTGGTAATTGTCACCGCTCCTTCGCCAGGTCTCCAGATACCAGTCATCACTCTTTCCCATATCCAGCCAGGAGGTGTCATTGGAATTTTTCTTGGCGGAAGACCGCTGGATATAAATGTCCGTCTCCGCGCACCACTGGGAGACATTGTCAAGTCCCATATCGGCAATGATATCCGTTCCGGTCTTATAGCTCTTGATATATGGCACCCCTAAGGATCCACCCTTGGAGGTATAAAACTTCTTCTTCAAATACACGCCCGTGCCGTTCAGATCATCGTACTGATCGTCGAGCTTGATCCATTTGCTCTCATCCTCATTCAGGGAATCACACACCGGCTTCCCGCCGGCACAGTTCCATCCGATCTGCTGTCCCCACCAGGCATTCCATGTATTCCTGTCTGTCGTGACCACATCAAAGACATGCCAGTAGTTGGAATCCGTGATTCCCCTCCAGATATGCGCCTTATCGGCATAAGTAGAGATAAAGCCTACCGGATCGAGATCCTTCCATTTATTCCTGTCCCGGTTGGTATCCGAATCATAGAAAAACAGCATGGACGGGTGGAACTTGCCATCCCCCATCGTCGTACCGAAATTATTCTTGGTCACAAGGTTCCACTCCCAGAGGGTGATCCGCCCGTGGTCGTCCTTTAGAAGCTCCGAGGAATTGTCAAGCTCCTCGGTCGTGGCCGCCTCCGTGGTTGCCCCGGCGGCTGCTCCCGCCGTGCTTCCCTCTGTCGTAGCGTTCACTGAGGCCGCCTCCGCCCTGGACATCGCCTTCACGCCGGAGATGGCTCCCGTAAGCCCGCTGCCAGCCGCCTTGGAACCGCCTGCAGACTCTGTCCTTACTTCGGATGCTGTATCCTCTGCATCCTGCGATCCGCCGTCAGTCTCTGTATCTCCTCCGGATGCTGTATCCTGTGAACCTCCGGCATTCTCTGTATCTTCTCCGGATGCTGTATCCTCTGCATCCTGCAATCCGTCCGCATCATGAGCTTCCGTCCCCTGCGCAGCCTGTACTTCTGTCTCCGCTTCCTGTGCCGGAGGCGTATCTGTCTCCGATCTTCCGGCAGCCTTCTTCTCCGCCGCCTCCACCTGGGCTAAAATCTTGGCCACCACCGGATCCGCAGCCGACTCCGCGTACAGCACTGCCGGATCCGTTTCTGTCTCCCCGTCCTGCGCCTGGTCTGCCGACGACGGCGCGCACGCAGCTGACAGTTCCGCCCACGACTTGCCGGATGCCTTCACAAACAGTCCCGCCGCGCCCTCGGAACAAAGAAGCACGCCTGCGAGGAGAAGGGACATGATCCGTTTTCCCTGCTTCAGTCTCCGTTTTGCCCTGCGATTATGCTTGTTATCCTTCTTCATGTCATGCTCACTCCTGTCTCTTGCCGCTGGCAGCCGGACCATTCCCTGCGTTCCGGACCGGAAAGCCTCCTGACTCCGCCTTCCTATTCCCTGCGTTCCGGACCTGAAGCCCTCCTGCCATGCTCCATCTGTGACTATGCCTGTATTATACTTCCCGGTGCGTAACAAAAGCGTAACAGAGCCGGGATTTTCATCCTTTTGAGAAGTATTCTCTTTTAAAAAGTATTCTCTGTCGTCAGGGCGCAATACGCCTCTCAGAGAACACACCACCCTTGATTATGCCATATACTTTAAGAAAAATCCAGTATTATTTTTTTGTCAGCCCATTCCCTTTTTCTTCTCTGTCTTTTTCTGCACCTTCACAGCGCCTCTTTTTGCCTGCGGCGCAGGCCTTTGCGCATTGACACGCTCCTTGTCCATGGACTGCCGGAGCATATTTTTCAACTGTTTTTCATCCTGCACCACGCGCGCGTAAAGCCTTGCCGTCTCATCTAAGTTCTTTGAGCCCCTGACCGCTGTCACCAGGGACGGCTCCTTCATCAGGCTGTCAGCGTATTCTTCCACCGTGTAGCGCGCGTCGGTTCCGGGTTTTTGTGGAAGCCTGCCCGTCGCTTTCAGGATCCTGCCCGCAAAGGCAGTCGCAACGTCTTTTAAGAGCTTGCCGCCGTCTCCGTAG
>CAMHJT010000208.1 GCA_946185495.1 uncultured Clostridiaceae bacterium
TGTCGGTGACTGGAGTTCAGACGTGTGCTCTTCCGATCTGATTTAAGTGTCATATTTTTATCTTTAAATTCCAAAATTCACTCCAAATACTACCCCATTTACTACCCCACTGGATTTCACTGGGTACCCCTGAACACCACCGAATACGCCTAACCAAACACTAAGAAAGCCAGGAAAACTGCGCTTTCACGCATTCCCTGGCTATGGAGCTGAGGGGAATCGAACCCCTGTCCGAAGACTCTTCCAGCGCGGCATCTCCCATTACAGTCGCTTTATGGACATTCCCTCAGATTCCCGCCAAGCGACAGGCAAAAACCCTTGGTAGCTTCATAAGTCTTTTACTGTGTCAAAGCTTTCACAGCAAAGTTCCCCACTGTTTTGATGCCTTATCCCAAGCCATGGGTGAACTCAGGTAAGACAGCTGCCCTTAGGCAGCGTACGCTAACTGATTGTCTGCGTTTATATTTAATTCCATGTTTTAAGATGGCCATGGTCCACCAATGGCTTCCGCGATTTCTAAACCCCCGTCGAAACCAGTACAACCCCTTGTGATAGATTGTTCTGATCGCAGACAGAACAGATTTTCATCTGTTTTACCCATTATACTACAGGCATTCACTCATTTCCACTATTTTTTTAATTTTTTACATGACAGCAGCCTACTCGTTTTCTTCATCGGATGTCTCACTGTCCCCATCCGCCTCCTGAGACTCGCCATCCTTCGTCTCACCGTCACCGGCATCCTCTGCCTCCTGAGCCTCCTCTGCTCCGGTATCATCCCCGGCATCGGAAACCTCTTCCTCACCGTCCGTCTGATCCGTCGTCTCAGCATCCTCCTCTGCGCCGGTCTCTTCCGATGTCTCCTCTGCAGCGTCATCAGAAGAAGCTTCCTCTTCTGCTCCCGTCTCCTCTTCAGAAACCTGCAGATCCTCAACCGCGTCACCTTCATCCTCCGTCGTCAGATTCTGGAGCTTCGCGACATCATCCGCGTATTTCTCATCAATATAATTCGAGACAAACGCCTGTAAGGACGAATCCCCGACAAACTTCGGAATCGAGCGGTAATAGTTGATCCCCATCGGAATGCCGATCAACGCGCCTATGATCACTGCCGCCAGAATGCACTTCAACGTTGTGCGCACCTTGCGCTGCCTCTCCAGCTTTTTCCTATTCCTCTTCTCATACTTCCTCTTATCCACCTTTGCCTGACTCATAATATCCTCCTCTTATCCGGCATCTTCCGCTTATTCTCTCCTCCGGATCCTTGTTCTTCCATCAGACTGAAAGCACCGCAGGCTCTTCCGTCCTTCGCTCCTTCTGTCTGCCGCAACCGTCATTATACCACATCTTTTTGAAAAAGAAAACTGAATTTTTTGTGTATCCGTCGGGAGCCGTCCGGTAAACAACAGACTCGTCACAGGGTGCTATCTCATGTTACGGATCTTGAACTCCTTCTCTGCCTCCCGCTTCATATCCTTCTTCGCGATATCCTGCCGCTTGTCATAAAGCTTTTTGCCCCTTGCAAGCCCGATCTCAACCTTCACGAGGCTGTCCTTAAAATACACCTTCAGCGGAACGATCGTGTATCCCTTCATCTTCACCTGTCCCATGAGCTTGTTGATCTCATATCTGTGCAGTAAAAGCTTTCTTGGCCGGAGGGGATCCTTATTGAAAATATTTCCCTTCTCATAAGGAGAGATATGCATCTGACGAATGATCACCTCCCCGTTCTCAACGGCCACAAAGGCTTCCTTGATGCTGCAGTGTCCGAGGCGCAGGGATTTGACCTCCGTTCCGTGCAGCTCAATCCCCGCCTCATATTTTTCATCGATAAAAAAATCAAAATATGCCTTCTTATTGTTGGCGATCAGACGCTCGCCCTTCTGCTTTGGCATAAAAATCCCTCCTGTTCCTCATCATGTCTCCAGCATAAAATCTATTGTACGCATGACCTTGTCAACCCTGGCCACGCATACCCTCACCTTCTGCCCCATCCGGTATGTCTGGCCAAGCTCCATGCCGGAAATCGACATGTCCTGTTCATTGTACAGGTAAAAATCATCCAGGATATCTGCGATCCTGACCATGCCCTCCACCGTATTAGGCAGCTCCACATACAAACCATACGCCGTTACGCCGGAGATAATGCCGTCATAGCATTTCCCGATCCTGCTGCTCATATACTGTACCTTTTTAAGCTTCAAAACCTCTCGCTCTACCTCCTGCGCCTTGCGCTCCATAACCGAATTGGACTCTGCCACCTCAGGCAGGATGCGGTCATAGTGCAGGATCCTTCTTTCATCCAGCCGTCCATCCAGATTATCCTTGATGATCCTGTGGATCTGCAGATCCGGATAACGCCGGATCGGGGAGGTAAAATGGCAGTAATACTTTGCCGCAAGTCCGAAATGGCCGCTGCACTCCGTCGTATACCTTGCCTGCTGCATGGTGCGGAGCGTCATGCGGCTTAAGAAGTTTTCTTCCGGCGTTCCCTGTATCCGTTCCAACAGCTTCTGCACCTCCTTGGGATGCAGCTTTTCCGCACCCGCCTTGAAATAGTAGCCAAAGCCCGCCATCATTTTCCGCAGACGCTCCACCTTCTCCGGATCCGGAGCGCCATGGGTTCGAAATTCAAATGGCAGCTCCTGCCAGTAATAATCCTCCGCGACGGTCTCATTGGCTGTCAGCATAAAATCCTCTATGATCTTATGCGCCGGATTCCTGTCATATGGTCCGATCCAGACAGGCTCTCCATCCGGTGACAGCCGGATCTGCGTCTCTGGAAAATCAAAATCAATGGAACCCCGTTTTCTTCTCCTGTCCCTGATCAGGTCAGACAGCTCCTTCATATTGCGAAACAGTGCAAGCTCCTGTTCAAATTCAGACAAAATCTCCTGCCCCTGCAGTTCAGCTCCCTGCAGGGTAAGGCTCACCTCTTCAAGGGAGAGCCTGCCGCTCCAGTCCACGCCATCATAAAGGGTGTGGCGACAGACCGAATCCGCTTTCAATATCGCATCCACCTGCGTATAGCTCATACGGCGGTCAACCCGGATCACGGTCTTTACGATCCTGTGTCCGGTCACGCGTCCCTCCGCGTCCAACTCCATGATGCAGGACAGGGCCAGCCTGTCCTCGCCCGCGTTCAGGGAGCAGATGCCGTTAGACAGCCTGTGCGGGAGCATCGGGATCACCCGATCCACCAGATAGACGCTGGTGCCCCGTTTGCGGGCTTCCCTGTCCAGTGGAGAGCCCTCTGTCACATAATGCGTCACATCCGCGATATGCACGCCTAACAGGTATCCCTCTTCCGTCTTTTCGAGTGTGACAGCATCATCCAGATCCTTCGCGTCCTCACCATCGATCGTGACCGTCTGGCACATTCTCATATCCAGGCGATCGCTGCAATCCTCCTCTGACACCACGTCCGGAAGTTCCCCGACCTGCCTCATCACATCTTCCGGGAATTCCGTCTGAAGCTCATAAGCCCTCACCACTGACAGAATATCCGTTCCTGGATCATTTACATGACCGAGGATCTCCGTCACAACGCCCTCCGGCTGCCTGCCGGCTCCACCGTAATCCGTCAGCTTCACCACGACCTTGTGCCCCGTCACTGCTCCCATGCTGTTCTCTTTCGCGACATAGACGTCCTCCGACAGCCTGCGGTTATCCGGCGTCACAAAACCGTAATTCCTGCTCTTCTGGTAATACCCCACGATTTCATCCAGCGCGCGCTCCATGATCCGCACAACCTGGGCTTCCTTCCTGCGTCCCCGGGGCGCCTTCATCAGACGGATCATCACCTTATCCCCATGCATTGCCCCTGCTGTCGCGTCTGCCGGAATGAAATAATCCTCCGGCTCTCCCTCCACCGTCACAAATCCAAACCCCTTGCGGTGTCCGGTGAAGCTTCCCACCCGGAAGGCCTCCTTCATGGACTGGTATTTTCCGCGCTTTGTAAACAAAAGCTTTCCCTCCGAGACCAGCTCAGACAGGATCTGTGAAAGCTCTTCCCTGTCCTTTTGAGGCACCTGAAGAAGAAATGCGATCTCCTTCTGTTTCATCGGCTTGTAATG
>CAMHJT010000209.1 GCA_946185495.1 uncultured Clostridiaceae bacterium
GGATACAAGACAGGCAAAGGAGGATCAGGAAAAGGCAAGGGAGCTTAAGCTGGCTCTGGAACAGGCCGAACAGGCAAATCTCGCAAAGATCTCCTTTCTTTCCAACATGAGCCATGAGATCCGGACCCCCATCACCGCGATCTTAGGCATGAATGAGATGATCGAGAGGGAATGCAATGATCCCGGCATTCTGGAATACTCGGAAAACATCCGGAAGGCCGGCGTCAGCCTGCTGGGCATTATCAGCGATATTCTTGATTTTTCAAAGATTGAGACAGGCAGGATGGAGATCGCGCAGGAAGACTATTCCCTGACCGCTATGATCGGGGATCTCTATAATCTCATCCACTTCCGGACAGAGGCGAAGGGCCTTGACCTGGTCTTTCGGATCGATCCAAGGCTTCCCCAGACGCTTTCCGGAGACGAGATCAAGGTCAAGCAGATCATCTCCAATCTGCTGACAAATGCAGCAAAATACACGGAAAAGGGACAGGTTGTCTTTGAGATCACCCTTGAAAAGCTCCTCTCTGATTCCGTGCAGATGTCCGTATCCGTATCCGATACCGGGATCGGGATCCGCAGGGAGGATATGGAGCGGCTCTTTGAGGCCTTTGACCGGCTTGACCTGAAAAAGACAAGGAGCATCCAGGGCTCCGGACTGGGGCTTTCGATCACAAGGCAGCTTTTATCCGCGATGGACAGCGAGCTTATGGTGGAAAGCCGATATGAGGAGGGCTCCAGATTTTATTTTACCCTCACGCAGAAGGTGGTAAATCCGCAGCCTGTGGGAGAGATCGACTTGGAACAGCTGATGCATGACCATACCGCCATCGGAAGAAACCGTACCCTGTTTACAGCCCCGAAGCTTAAGCTTTTAGTGGTGGACGATACGCCCATGAACCTGCAGGTGGTCGCCGGGCTGCTGAAACGGACCCGTATGCAGATCGATGTGGCAGTAAACGGGGAGGAATGTATTGAAAAATTCGGCAAAGAACACTATGATCTGGTGTTCCTGGACTACCGAATGCCGGTGATGAACGGGATTGAAACCCTTTCCATCCTCAGGGAAACCTATCCCGACCGATTCAGGACAACGCCGATCATTTCCCTCACAGCCAGCGCTGTTTCCGGAGACAAGGAAAAGATGATCCGGGCCGGTTTTACGGATTACCTTTCCAAGCCGGTCAATATAGAGGAAATGGAACGGATGATGTTAAAATATCTTCCTGCTGATTCTGTGATCCTGGTGGACGAAAACGCCGATCCTGCCGGAGAGGATAACGAGCTTTCCAAGCTTCCGGAGATTCTGTTTGACTGTCCGCAGCTTGATCCGGAGAAGGGGATCGAGTACTGCGGCGATGCGGAGGACTACCTGTTTGCCCTGGAAACCTATGAGGTCTCCATCGACTCCAAGGCGTCGCAGCTGGAAGAAAATGTGGAAGCCGGTGATCTGGAAGCTTTTACACTGAATATCCACTCCCTGAAAAGCACCTCCGGGGCCATCGGGGCGGTACAGATCTTTGAAAAGGCAAAGTATCTGGAGCAGGCCGGAAAAGGCGGGGATCTCGACACCATACAAAAAGAAACCCCTTTTCTGTTAATGGAGTACAGGCAGTTGAAGTCGGTCCTTAGAAAGATCCTTCATCAGTCCGATCAGAAGAAAGAAGCCTCCAAGACTTCCCTGGCGGTTGTAGAGGAGGAGCGGAGCCGTATGCTCCAGAGGGCGCTGGAGGAGGCGGAACGCGCCAATATGGCAAAAACAGCATTTCTTTCCAACATGAGCCATGAGATCCGGACTCCGATGAACGCTATCATCGGCCTGCACAATATCGCCATGCGAAATCCCTCTTTAGACGGCGATACAAGGGAGCTCCTGACAAAGATCGGCGCAAGCGCCAGGCATTTGCTGTTGCTCATCAATGATATCCTGGACATCAGCAGGATCGAGTCCGGACATTCCAGCATCAAACGGGAATCCTTCTCCTTCAGCGGAATGCTCGAGCAGATCAATACCATGATGGAATCCCAGTGTGAGGATAAGGGACTGGAGTTTGAGTGCCGCGTAAACGGCCGCCTGGACGACACCTATGCCGGCGATCCCATGAAGCTTACCCAGATGCTGATCAATGTCATAGGAAATGCGGTAAAATACACTCCCGCTCCCGGCCGGGTAACTTTTCTCGTGGAGGAGACGGAGCGGACGAATGACAGGGCCTCCATCCGCTTTGTGGTCAGGGATACCGGCGTGGGCATGGATCCGGATTATCTTCCAAAGCTTTTTGATCCCTTTTCCCAGGAAAAAGAAGGGACAAGCAACGCCTACGGAAGCACGGGGCTTGGAATGGCTATCACCAAAAAAATCATTGATATGATGTGCGGAACCATCTCTGTAAACTCAAAAAAGGGAGAGGGCACCGAGTTTGTCATCATGATCCCATTAGGCATCACTGCGCAGGAGGAACAGACGGAGCCTCCCCTTGAGGGCGTCAGGACCCTGATCGTGGACGATGACATCACGGCGTGTGAATACGCGCAGATGATCCTGAAAAAGATCGGGATCGACGCGGAATACGCATTGTCAGGAAAGGCCGCACTGTCTCTCATGGAGGAGCGAAGCTCGTTAAAGCAGCCCTTCCAGTTGGTGCTCGCAGACTGGAAGATGCCGGAGATGGATGGGATCACGCTGACAAAAGCCCTCCGAAAACGCTTTGGCAGCGATGATCTGAAGATCATCCTTACAACCTACAACTGGGACGAGATCATGGAGGAAGCATTGGACGCCGGGGTCGACGCATTTTCTGCAAAGCCCCTCTTTGCCGGCAGCATTCGTCAGGAGATCCATGATATCATGGCAAAGAAACGGAAAAAAAATCCGGCCGAAGCCCCAAAGATATCCCTTGCGGGACGCAGGGTGATCCTGGCAGAGGATATGGATATCAATGCGCAGATCATGATGCAGATCCTCAAAATGAAGGACATAAAGGTGGATCCGGCAGTAAACGGCAGGGAAGCCGTCCGGCTGTTTGAGGAGAGCAGCGAAGGAACCTATGACGCGATCCTTATGGATATCCGGATGCCCGAGATGAACGGCCTGGAAGCCTGCAGGTGCATACGGAAAATGGAACGGATCGACGCGAAGCAAATCCCTGTGATCGCCCTTACCGCAAACGCCTTTGATGAAGATGTCCGTTCTTCCCTGGAAGCCGGCATGAACTCGCATCTGTCCAAGCCGGTGGAACCGGACGCGCTGTTCCAGGTATTGGAAAAAATGATCGGAAAGTGAGGTAGAACACATGAGTTTGATCTTATTGGTAGATGATGATACAGATATGATGAAACTTACGGCCAACTGGCTGAAACGGGCAGGCTATGAGGTGGAGACGGCCGTCTCCGGAAGGGAAGCGCTTGACTTCCTTCAGCACACAAAGCCCTCTTTGATCCTGCTCGACTATGCCATGCCGGGGTTAAGCGGCCCGGAGACCTATCTGGAGTTCCAGAAAGATCCATCCAGAAAAGACATCCCCGTCCTTTTCAGAACGGGGATGGAGGAGGCGGACGCCATGGACGAGATCAGGGCCCTCGGCCCGGTCCGCGTGGTATCAAAGGCCGATGGAAAAAAACAGCTTTTGCAGGCGGTCGGGATGTTGTTGTGACCGTATCTGCTCAGCACGTGCTGGCCAGACCCGCTGCACGGCTGACTATACTGTTTGGGTACAGTCTGCGCAGTGAATGCGCAGACCTTCTAAGTAGTTACCTGTGACCTCCGGAAAAGCACTTCGGAAAAGAAACTGCTGATCCGGTCAACGATCGCTTCCTTGCTGGAAGACTTCAGCAGATATCCGTCCGGTTTGAATTCCAGGATACGGACTACATGCTCCCTGTCATTTTTTCCTGTAAGGAATATGACGGGAACATGCCCGGATGGACTGTTCTTCCTTATATGCATCAGCACTTCATACCCGTCCATATGGGGCATCTCATAATCCAGCAATACAAGCTCCGGGGTTGCGGCACTAAGTCCCTGCCGCTGGCAAATCCGGACACATGATAGGCAGGGCTTAACCATTTTTCG
>CAMHJT010000210.1 GCA_946185495.1 uncultured Clostridiaceae bacterium
GGTAGTTAAACGCGATCTTCGGCGTCTGGGTGTACGGGAACATCTCCCGGAACAGTTCCGGCTCCTCTACATCCTGAAGCTGGTAAATATAGGGATCCTGCTCCAGTTTCTGTGTCTTGCTGCTCAAAACGATATGATTCATGATGCTTTTTTCCTCCAACAATCGATCCTTCCAAGCCATAATGCCATATCCAAACTGCCGCCCGGCAAGCCTGATCCGCCATCCAGCCATGGAGCAATCGAGAATGCACTGCCGCCTGGCAGTTTTCAAATTCCTCTTATATATTTTTCAGAAAAAACGGGATACCTTCCGTACCCCGTCTCTTCCAAATGTCATCTATTGCGGATCTGCCGGCCAAATGCCCGGAGGCATCCGCATGACGTCTCCGTCAGATTGATACGGCACATCCTGCCTGTGACTCAGGCCTTGCCTACGGAACCAAACAGCTCCATCTTCTCCTTCACGGTTGCGCGGATCGCTTCTGCACCCGGTGCCAGCAGCTTACGGGGATCAAAGCCCTTGCCCTGCAGGTCCTTGCCCTCCTCAATATACTTGCGGGTTGCTGCCGCAAAGGATAACTGGCACTCTGTATTCACATTGATCTTGGCAACGCCAAGTGAGATCGCCTTCTTGATCATATCCTCCGGAATGCCTGTGCCTCCATGCAGTACCAGCGGCATGTCACCGGTCTTCTGCTGGATCGCATCCAGAGTCTCAAAGCTCAGTCCTGCCCAGTTGTCCGGATACTTGCCATGGATATTGCCGATGCCCGCAGCGAGCATTGTCACGCCCAGGTCAGCCACTGCCTTACACTCATCAGGATCCGCGCACTCGCCTGCTCCGATTACGCCGTCCTCTTCTCCGCCGATGGAACCAACCTCAGCCTCAAGGGAAAGTCCCTTCTCCTTGCAGATGGCAACCAGCTCCTTAGTCTTCGCAACGTTCTCCTCGATCGGATAGTGGGAGCCGTCAAACATGATGGATGAAAATCCTGCCTCGATACATGCCTTCGCGCCTTCATAGGAGCCATGATCCAGATGCAGCGCTACCGGAACGGTGATGCCAAGGCTGTCCACCATAGCGTCTACCATAGCCGCAACGGTCTTGAAGCCTGTCATATACTTGCCTGCGCCCTCTGAAACGCCCAGGATGACAGGGCTGTTCAGCTCCTGTGCGGTCAACAGAATGGACTTGGTCCACTCCAGGTTATTGATGTTAAACTGTCCAACTGCGTACTTGCCGGCTTTCGCCTTCTTAAGCATCTCTTCTGCTGATACTAACATAGATTATTCCTCCGTATATTATTATTTTTTCTCAGGCAAATGCTGCCTGTAAAATACCTGACCGGATTCTGCCTGCGCCGTCTATTTCCGTTCATCATGGCACATGCACAACCTGTTCTGATTATACTGTTTTGGCACAGTCTGCGCAGGGAACGCGCAGACCTGCTGAGCAGTTACATTATACTCCAACTAACATGAAAAGTCAAACACTGTGACGATCCTCTCACAGGTTTGTCTCAGCGTCTGTGGCGATTTATTGTAACAGTTCACCTTTCAGCCAATACGCAGGCTCCCAAAAGATAGTTTATTTGCAACGGATCCGGCAAAGGGTGAACGGTTATTATTTTTTCACGCGTTTTTTGAGCGCTGCCCCCGCCAGCAGTCCGCCAATCAAAATAACGCCGCCCGTTCCGAGCGCCACCGCGGATTTCGGGGAAGCTGCGTCCTCCTCAGGCTCTTCCCCATCGGCATCCGCTTCCTCCTGTGCGGGCTCCTCCTCGGAAGCCCCTTCCTCACTGTCTTCGCTATTTCCTTCTTCCGATAGCGTCTCATCAGCAGCGGAAGCCGCGCCGCTTCCCGCCTCACTGCCCGAAGATAGATCGGAACCGCTTCCTGCCGCATCCCCCTCCGTTGAGGCCGCGCGGTCTCCCGCCACGCTGTCTGTGGAATCCCGGCCCGCCTGTATGCCGTCAGGGGAAGCATCCCCGCTGCCCTCCTTATCAGAAGAAACGGCTTTTTCCGCGTCCTCCTGATCCGCCACGCTTCCATCCTCCGAAGCTGCCGCCGGATCCCCGCCAGCCTCTGCGTCTTCTGCCTGCTTTTCCGCATCCGGGCTCACGGAAGCATTTTCCGCATCCGGAGCCTGCCGGCCGCCGTCACCTTCCTGCACAGCCTGCTCCTGTCCTGACGTCTCCTCTGATGTATTCTCCTTTTTCGGCGCCGGCGTCAGCCTGGAAACTGCCCCCGGCGTCACGCCCGGAATCGACGCCGGCTCCACCTTCGGCATCTGGGCTGCAGCCTCGCTTACCGCCTCCTCTGAGACAAACGGCTCCGGTTCCCTGGAAATGCCCAGCTCCTCGTCAAATTTTCCATTCAGGTAATCCTGATATGCCTGGCTCGCGCCTCCCATATCCGGGGAATACCCATGCGCGGAAAGCCATGCCTTGGCCTGCTGCTTTTCCTCCTCTGTATAAGCCCGTGAAGTCGTCGCGGCGCCCGCGCAGAGCGCAAGCGCGGTACACACTGCCAAAAAACGAGATATTTTACGCATCTTTAACTCTCCTTTTCATTGCAGCAAACTGCCCATTGTCGAAAGCTAACGGGCTTCCTGCTGCATCGTCCTCTTTCATAAGCAATCGTGAAACTCAAAATGCAGATCAATGCTTTATGCATGATTTCGCCCCCTATTGTACTAAATGTACTGAAAATATGCAATACATGAAAATCAATTTCCTTTATTATCCTTCATGGAACGGCTGCTGCCCTCCCTTTTGCCATAACACAGTCTGTCCGCGGGGAGCCGTCCGCTGCAAGTCCTCAAAAAAACGGCGCGCCGATGGACTTCCTCGTCCAAGCCCCGGCGTGCCGTCTGAACCTTGTATAATTATTTATCTCAATGTTACCGCAGACAAGGCATCACAGCACCGGTGCCCGCCACATGCTGCGTATCACCTTGCCTCAGTGAAACCTCGGACAGGACATCACAGCGCCGGCGCCCTGTTTCAGCAAAACCACCCTAAGGGCCTCACAGCTGTACATCGATCACCGCGGCAGGCGGCGTGCCCGCCTCTCCGCCCATGGCCGGCATGGCCGCAGGTGAAGGCGAGGCCATCCCGCTTCCAATGCCGGGTATTCCTCCTCCCTTTGCCAGAGTCTGGCGAATCGAGTCCTTAAGATAATCCATGTCCGCCTTGAGGATCGCCTTCTGCTCCGCGAGCCTGTGCCTACGCTTGACCTTCTCAAGCTCCTCCTCGCTCATGTGCGGATTCAGGATCTCCATGTTTTCCAGCTGCTCCATCGCCTCATTCAGCTCCCGCAGCATATCCTCCCCGAAATCCGCAAACATCCGGTTAAGCTCCTCCATCATTTCTCCCGCACCGCTCTCCGCCAGCTCATCAAGCTGCTCCGACATCGCGTCCGCCAGCCTGCCGCGCTCCTCAAAGACCGCGTCCTGCCGGTCCGAAATCCTGTCCTGAGCCTGTCCGGCCAGGGCATATGAGGTGTCGTTAAGCTGCTCCCTTGCCGCGTCCCGCTCCTGGACAGCCTCCACCATCTCCTCCTGTTCAAGATGGTGCTTCTTTCTGCGCGCCACCATCTCCATGCGCTGCGCGTGTGTCAGGGCGAGCCGGAGCGCGTCCGAATCATCCCCTCCCGCAAGCAGCTTCCGCTTCACCTCCACCACCTTGCGCTTGGCGGCGATCATGGCCTGCCCCGCGCTGACCGGCGTTTTTGCCCGCAGGATCTTGTTGGATACCTCCTTATAATTATAGCGGTATTTTGTCTGGAACCCGGATTTTTTACCGCGTGAATCAGTCTTTTGTGTCTTTCCTCCTATGCCGGTTCCTCCGGCTGTCGCTCCAAACAGCCCGTTTTCCTCTTCCCCGCTGCCGCGTTCCAGTTCCCGCAGCATCTGACGGATCTCCTGTGTCCGCTCTGACGCGCCGTTTGCCGACCTGCCGGAGCCCTTTCGCCCGAAAGCTGCCAGGCCGGACTTCATTCCGCCTCCTGTACCACTTCCGCAAAGCCCGGACAGCGCCCCGCCTCCTGTACCGCTTCCGCAAAGCCCGG
>CAMHJT010000211.1 GCA_946185495.1 uncultured Clostridiaceae bacterium
CTCATCCACCAGATATGCGGGAATCCCCCTCCTCGCCGCCTGCAGCAGCAGGCCGATGTTGGCTAACACATGATCCATCCTGCTCCCGGTTCCTCCCAGGACGGTAATGCAGTCCGCGCCCTCCTCCAGAGCCCTCAAAAACGCAAGCTCTGTATCCGAGGCATCCTTCTCCGGAACATATTTCTCTATGATCGCAAAGCCCTCCCCCTTTTCAATGACCATCTTATATTCCTCCAGAAGCCCTGCGGGAACCGTATCAAAATCTCCAATGATATAGTCCGGCCAGATTCCAAGGTCATGCACATACGCAAGGCCCAGATCAACCGCAAAGACCTTATCATACGATAAGGTCTCAAGATATGCCGAAGCAAATTCTATATTCAAATGTCCGCCTGTCACGATCAAAATATGCATTCTTTTCCTCCTGTACGCGCATAAAGCTGATCAATACTGTCCAACAGCGTCTGAAGCGTTATCTCACGCCGTTTTCATAAGAGAAAGCAGTTCTTTGACATTCTGCGCCGCGTCTCCCCGGAATACCGCAGAACCCGCAACAAGCACATTGGCGCCGGCCTCGCAAGCCTGACGGATATTGGAAACACCAATACCTCCATCCACCTCGATCAGCAGATCCCCGCGCCCGCAGGCTTCCGCTAAGGCTTTGGCCTCCGCAAGCTTTTCAAGGCTGGTTTCTATGAACTTCTGCCCTCCAAAACCCGGATACACGCTCATCACCAGGATCATGTCCACAAGCTCCATATATGGCTTCACCACAGACACCGGCGTGTCCGGATTGATGGCAAGCCCTGCCTTACAGCCCAATTCCCGAATCTTTTTAAGTGTTCCGCCCGCATCCTCGCACGCCTCATAGTGAACCGAAATCAGATCCGCGCCGGCTTTTTTAAAATCCTCCAGATAACGCGCCGGCTCCCTGACCATCAGGTGTACGTCAAATACAGCCTGCGTCACCTTCCGCACAGATGCGATCACGGGCGCCCCGAAGCTGATATTGGGAACAAAGTCCCCATCCATCACATCCAGGTGCAGCATTCCCGCGCCTGCCTCCGCTACTGTCTGTATCTCCTTGCCGAGAACTGAAAAATCTGCTGATAATACCGATGGCGATAATTCCCTCATTTTCTTCTCCTCTATATCACATAATATCTGACTGTTTGCCGCCGGAGGGGCAGCATTTCCGCAGCGTAAAGAACCGGCTGGAACGAACAGTTCACTCCCCTGAAGCTCTTAAGCTTGTCAGTACCGTTTTCTCTCCTTCAGCTCCTGAAAAAACAGCCTGTAATTCTCATAGCGTTCTGACGGGATCCATCCCTCCCGCACAGCCTCCCTGACGCCACACTCCGTCTCACCGACATGGTTGCAGCCCTGGAACCTGCACTGCGGCTCATACCGTTCAAATTCCCTGTAATAGCGCTTAAGCTCCTCCGCTTCCATGTCATAGAGCTCAATAGAGCCAAAGCCAGGCGTATCCAGCACAAAGCCATCCCCGCCAATCGGAAACATCTCGGAATGCCTTGTGGTATGCTTTCCACGTTCGATTTTCCTGCTGATATCCCCGACCTCCATATTGGCCTCCGGATTCAGGCAATTCATGATGGAGGATTTGCCAACGCCGGAAGGTCCCGCCAGCGCTGTCGTTTTACCGCGAAGCTGCTCCCTCAGACGATCCAGGCCATGCTCGGTACAGGTACTTGTCACGATCATCGGGCATCCTGACAGCGAATAAATCTCCGCAAGCCGCCCAAGCCTGTCCGGATGAACCAGATCTGTCTTGTTGAGGCAGATCACAACCGGAACCTCCTGCCGCTCCATCATCACCAAAAACCGGTCCAAAAGGTTCAAGTTGGGCTCCGGCGAGGCTGCGGCAAATACGATCACCGCCTGATCCACATTGGCTACCGCCGGGCGGACCAGCGCGCACCGCCTGGGCAGGATCTCCTCGATATGGCCGGCCGCCTTCTCCCTGTCAATCACCGTAATCTCCACATTGTCCCCGACCAGGGGCTTGATCCTCCGGTTGCGGAACACGCCCTTGGCCTTGCATTCGTAAACTGTCCCGCCGGCATACACATAGTAAAAACCGGCTATTCCTTTAATGATCTTTCCCTGCATTTATCTCTCCACCGGCTTAAATCTCGCCTGAACCGTCGACGAGAAACTGCCTGTGATATCATTTCCATCCTCGTCCGTCACGCTATAGAGCAGCGTTCCATCCTTGCTGAGCAGATCGGTGATCTCTGCCGCGTCCGCCACTGAGATCGGGAACTCGACCTCGTCGTAGTATTCATTCAATATCTCATAAGAGGCTCCTCCAACCTGCAGCGTCAGGGATACATGCACGATCTGTCCCTCCTGGAATTCAAATCCATTATTGGAGATCGAACCGCTGAAGGATACCGTGTAGGTGGTGGTAGTCGGCTTCTTGCCCTTGCTGATCGTAATATCTACCGCCGTCTCCTCCTTCACCTCGGTACCTGACGCGATGCTCTGGCTGATCACCTGCCCCTCCTTGATATTGTCATCATACTCCTGCGTCACATTTCCAAGCTTGAGCTTCACATCTGACAGGGCTTTTTCGGCATCTGTCACCGTCTTTTTCTTGAGGTTCGGCACAACCGCTACCTTGACCTCTTTGCCCTTGCTTACCACAATCCTGACCGTAGAACCCTTGGAAGCGGAGGAATCCCCCTCTGGTGACTGCCTGATGACACGATCCTTCTCCACGTTCTCATCATACTCATCATCCTCTTCCACCTTAAAGCCGGCATTTAAAAGGGCATTTTTCGCGTCTGTAAGCGTCTTGCCTACAACATCCGGAACCTGCTCCTCCTCCTGCCCCTTGCTGATCACAAGCTTCACGCGCTCGCCCTCCCTCACGGGACTTCCTTCGATCACGCTCTGGCTCATCACGGTTCCCTTGGCAAATACCTCAGAGTAGCTGTATTCCGTCTCAAACAGAATGTGTGCTTCATCCAGCGCGGTCTTCGCGCTCTCTTCAGACAGCCCTACAACGCCGATCATGCTGACCGGCTCCTCTGTCGTGACAGCCATCTCCGTCGTCGCCTCCTCCTGTGTAGTGGCCACAGCCGCAGGCTCACGCTTAAAGGAACGGGACAGCGTCGCAATTGCTACGATAATGGCAATCGCCACGATCACAGTCGCTACGATCGCTCCAATGGTGATCATTTTCTCCATCTGGGGATCCAGTTCTTCCGATCCGTCATCCTCTTCATATTCCTCTTGCTCCGCGTCATAGGATCTCTGGCCGGAAGAAGACGATGTATTCCTTGGATCCAGACGCTCCACCTCGATCACATCCTCCGGCTGGTTCTTCTCCACAGGAAATACAGAAATTGCGGACTCCGCAGACGCGTTGGAAGCAGCCGCGCCTCCCCTGATCTGCGCGATCTCCTCATCTGTGATCCGGATCGTGGATGTTCCCACCGGTGCCGTCGGAACGGTCACGCCCACATTCGCAGACGGATCCATCGCAAGCTTTTTGAAGTCAGCAAGCAGCGCGTTGGCTGTCAGGTACCTGCGCTCCGGTTTCTTCTGCGTAGCCTTCAGCACGATTCTCTCCATGCCTACCGGAATATCCGGGTAATACTCTCTCGGAGGAATCATCTCCCCCTGAATATGCATCAGCGCTACCGTGACATTATTCTCTCCCTCATAGGGCACCCGTCCAGTCAGCATCTCATACAGCGTAATCCCCAGGGAATAAATATCTGAACGCTCATCGGAATATCCCCCTCTCGCCTGCTCCGGGGATATGTAGTGCACGCTGCCCATGGCGCTGGACGCCACCGTATTGGAGGTTGCCGCCTTGGCAATGCCGAAATCCGTCACCTTCAGGGTTCCCGTTCTGGACACGATAATGTTCTGGGGCTTGATGTCCCTGTGGATCGTATGATGCTCATGCGCCACCTCTATGCCCGCTGTGATCTGCGTGATAAAATCAAGCGCGGTCTGGTACGGCAGCCTGCCGTTCTGCTGGATATACTCCTTCAGCGTGATGCCCTCTACCAGCTCCATCAC
>CAMHJT010000212.1 GCA_946185495.1 uncultured Clostridiaceae bacterium
AGAGGTTGCAAGACTTCGCGGAAAATCTGTTGAAGAGATTCTGGGTTAAGGAGGATTTACAAAATGGCAGATAAGTTAAAGGTTACATTGGTAAAATCTACAATCGGAGCAGTTCCCAAGCACAGACGTACGGTAGAGGCGTTGGGTCTTAAGAAGGTCAACAAGAGTGTTGAGCTTCCGAACAACGCGGCTACGAAGGGAATGGTTCAGCAGGTGAGACATCTGGTGAAGGTTGAGGAAATTTAATCATATTTGGATAAGGAGGTGCACGTAAATGGATTTATCTACATTGAAGCCGGCTGATGGTTCCAAGCACAGCAATAACTTCAGAAAAGGCCGGGGACATGGTTCAGGCAACGGCAAGACCGCAGGTAAAGGTCATAAGGGACAGAAGGCTCGTTCAGGAGCCCCAAGACCTGGCTTTGAAGGCGGACAGATGCCGCTTTACAGACGTCTTCCGAAGAGAGGCTTTACATGCCCGAGCTCAAAGGAGATTATCGCGATCAATGTATCTGCATTAAATGCATTTGAGGATGGCGCAGAAGTTACAGTAGATACCCTGTTGGAGACAGGAATCGTTCGCAATCCCAAGGATGGCGTGAAGATTCTTGGAAATGGTGAGCTTACAAAGAAGCTGACCGTAAGGGCAAATGCTTTCAGTGCTTCCGCGAAGGAGAAGATTGAGGCACTTGGCGGAAAAGCTGAGGTGATGTAAAATGTTCAAAACTCTGGTAAACGCGTTAAAGATTGAGCAGCTTCGCAAGAAGATCTTCTACACCTTCTGGATCATTGTGGTTGTTCGTCTGGGCTGCCAGCTCCCGATTCCGGGAATTGACGTCGCTCAGGTGAAGGCCTATCTGGAAAGTGTGGTTGGAAGCTCCTTCAGCTTTATCGATTCTTTTACAGGCGGTTCATTTTTGTCCATGTCTGTATTTGCGTTGAGTGTTACACCGTATATTACGGGTTCCATTATCATGCAGCTGTTGACGATTGCGATTCCTGCACTGGAGGAGATGCAGCGTGACGGCGAGGATGGCAGAAAGAAGATGACGCAGATCACCCGTTATCTGTCGGTTGGTCTTGCGATCATCGAGAGCCTCGGCCTTTCCATCGGCTTCTCCAGACAGGGAGCTCTTGGGGATGTCGGAGCTGCCGCAATCATCGTTATCGTGATCACGCTGACCGCAGGAAGCTGTATCATCATGTGGCTTGGAGAGCGGATTTCCGATAAGGGAATCGGCAATGGAATCTCCATTATCCTGTTGATCAACATCGTGTCACGTATGCCTGCTGACTTCACAAACCTGTATGAGATGTTTGTGAAGGGCAAGGCGCTTGTACAGGCTTTGATCGCGATCTGTGTGATAGCGGTTGTCGTAATCGGAACTACCATTTTTGTTATTATTCTGCAGGATGCGGAGCGCCGGATTCCGGTGCAGTACTCCAAAAAGGTACAGGGAAGGAAGCTGGCCGGTTCACAGGCAAGCTACATTCCGTTGAAGGTGAATACCGCGGGCGTAATCCCGATCATCTTCGCTGCGTCGCTGCTGTCTGTTCCCTCGATCATCATCAATCTGTTTAACATCAGTGCGGGAACGACCTGGCAGAAGATTCTGCAGGGACTGAATCAGAACTACTGGTTCAATCCTGAGTACCCATGGGCGTCTGTGGGACTTTTGATCTATATCTTTTTGAATATTGTGTTTGCGTATTTTTATACCTCGATCACCTTTAATCCGATGGAGGTAGCGAACAATATGAAGAAGAGCGGCGGTTTTATTCCGGGTATCCGTCCCGGCAAGCCGACACAGGATTACCTGAATAAGATCCTGAACTATATCGTGCTGATCGGCGTGATTGGACTTCTGATCGTTGCCCTGATCCCCATTTTCTTCAATGGTGTGTTCAAGGCGGATGTGTCCTTCGGTGGAACGTCCCTGATCATTATCGTGGGCGTTATCCTGGAGACCATGAAGCAGCTGGAGTCCCAGATGCTGGTACGCAACTACACAGGATTCTTAAATCACTAATAAATGATATGATAAACCGTAGGAAACAGGACTTGCTGTGTGCCTGCGGTTTGTTGTATAATACTGGTATAGTTTTAATAACAGGTAATTGCGAAACTCAAAATGTATACTGAGGCTCTTGGCAGAATATATGTTTTTTCGCCGGCATTAGGAACGTTAGCCAGGAAAAAATATTTATTCTGTAGGGAGCCTATGGATCAAGTACATCGTTTCGCAAACGCCTAAAATAAATATAGGAGGGTACAGTATGAAGATTATTATGTTGGGCGCGCCTGGCGCAGGAAAAGGAACACAGGCAAAGATGATCGCGGCGAAGTACGGAATTCCCCATATTTCCACAGGAGATATTTTCCGTGCGAATATTAAGAACGGAACAGAGCTTGGCGCGAAGGCAAAGGAGTACATGGACAAGGGACTTCTGGTGCCGGATGAACTTGTAGTGGATCTGGTGATCGACCGTTTCAAGGAGCCAGATTGTGAGAAGGGGTATGTACTGGACGGATTTCCGAGAACCATTCCGCAGGCGGAGGCGCTAGATAAGGCTTTGGCTGCCATCGGTGAGAACATCGATTATGCGATCAATGTGGAGGTGCCGGATGAGAACATCATCAACCGTATGGGCGGAAGACGTGCCTGCGTTGGCTGCGGTGCTACCTACCATGTGGTTTACAGTCCGACGAAGGAGGAGGGAAAGTGTGATGCCTGCGGCGGCGAGCTGATCATTCGTGACGATGACAAGCCGGAGACTGTGAAGAACAGACTTTCCGTATACCATGAGCAGACACAGCCTCTCATCGATTACTATACAGAAAAGGGCATTATCGCTGAAGTAGATGGAACTGTTGACATGAAAGATGTATTTGAAGCGATAGTGAAGATCCTGGGTGAATAAGCATGGCTGTTCAGATAAAATCGAAGGCAGAGATCGAACTGATGCGTGAGGCGGGGAGAATCCTCGCCATTACGCATGAGGAACTAAGAAAACGGGTACATCCCGGCATGTCGACCTGGGATGTGAACCGTATCGGAGAGGAGATCATCAGAAGCTTTGGATGTATTCCCTCATTTCTGAATTACAACGGCTATCCGGCTTCTATTTGTGTATCCATCAATGAGGAGGTGGTACACGGCATTCCTGACAGGCACAGGATCATTCAGGAGGATGATATTGTCAGCCTGGACGCGGGTGTGATCTATAAGGGGTATCATTCGGATGCCGCAAGAACGCTGATGATGCCCGCAGTTTCAGAAGAGGTCAGAAAGCTTGTGGAGGTCACAAAACAGTCCTTTTTTGAGGGGATCAAACAGGCTGTCCCGGGGAACCGGATCGGTGATATCTCCAAAGCCATTCAGGATTACGTGGAAGGCTTCGGGTATTCTGTGGTACGTGATCTGGTCGGGCATGGAGTAGGCTCCAAGCTGCACGAGGATCCGGAGGTTCCAAATTTTGACACGGGAAAACGTGGCATGAAGCTGCGTCCGGGGATGACGATCGCGGTGGAACCGATGATCAATCTGGGCACCTATGAAGTGTTCTGGGAGGACGATGACTGGACGGTGGTGACGGATGACGAGCTGCCCTCCGCACACTATGAGAATACGATTCTGATCACAGATGGCGAGCCGGAGATTCTGTCCCGTGCTCCGGGAATAGAACTGTAATTTGATAGGAGGATTTGAATATGTCAAAAGCAGATGTCATTGAGCTGGAGGGTATTGTGGTAGAGAAGCTGCCGAATGCCATGTTCCAGGTAGAACTGGAGAACGGGCATAAGGTGCTGGCTCACATCAGCGGAAAGCTCAGAATGAATTACATCAAGATTCTGCCTGGAGATAAGGTGACGCTGGAGATGTCGCCTTATGATCTGACCAAAGGACGGATCAAATGGAGAGAGAAGTAAGGAGCTGTTTGTGGCAAAGCGGACGGCTCCCGACGGATCGTTCATTTGCACTGCGGGCACGCTTGCGCTTCGTTGCTCACGCAGCGGTACTAGGTTCGCCTCCTTTGTCGGCTCACCAA
>CAMHJT010000213.1 GCA_946185495.1 uncultured Clostridiaceae bacterium
GCGCGGGAGATCAGCGCGATCTTTCTCGCGATGGGCGCGGGACTGCTGACAGGAATGGGCTATATCGGATACGCGTTCCTGTTTACTTTGGTTATGGCCGCAGTCAAGATTCTGTATGACCTTGTGGATTTTGGCTCCGGCAGGGGCGGGAACAAATATCTCACCGTACAGGTGACGATCCCGGAGGATCTGGATTATCATCAGGCGCTTAACGAGGTTCTGGATCAATATACGGCTTCGTGGGAAATGCTTCAGGTAAAGACTACGAATATGGGAAGTATGTTCCGCCTGACCTATGAGGTCATTCTGAAGCAGGCAGGCCAGGAAAAGGAGCTGATCGACCAGCTGAGGGTGCGCAACGGCAATCTGGAAATTGTGGTTTCACAGCAGGCAACCGCGGCAAATGAGCTATGACGGCACCTGCGCCGCATAAAAGGAATGCAGGTAAAAAGGTACTATGATGACATCTGTGCTGCATAAAAGGAATACAGGCAGCATAGAGCAATAAAGATAACCTATTTGGCAGAGTGTGAAAAGCTGCAGGAAAACATTGCAGGAAGACAGAGTCCGCAAGACGGGAAGGAAGTGATCGTATGGACAGGATGAATATCGTTTTAATACCGGCGTTTGAGCCGGATCCCAGACTGGTCATTCTGGCGCGTGAGGCATGGGAGGAAGGATTTGCAGTGGTTGTGGTGGATGACGGGAGCGGAGCAGGATATGATCCCATTTTCCGGCAGACGGAGGAATACGCGCTGGTGCTGACACATGAAAAAAACCTTGGCAAGGGCGCGGCGTTAAAGACAGGAATGCGGTATATACTGGGAAGGTATGGAAAAGCCTGCACTATTGTTACCATGGACGCAGACGGACAGCACCGAGTGATGGACGCGGTAAGGCTTTGCAGCATGGCGCAGCTCCATCCTGAGGCGATGGTGCTGGGAAGCCGCCGGAGGATGACGGAAAAGGCGCCTTTGCGCAGCAGGTTCGGAAACGCTGTCACCAGAAATGTGTACCGCCTTGTGACGGGCTGCCAGGTCTATGACACCCAGACCGGCCTTCGGGCCTTTGACGGGCAGTGGATTCCGATCCTCGCTGAAATTGAGGGCGACCGGTATGAGTATGAGATGAATGTGCTGCTGCGCCTTGCGGGCGCCAGCCTGCCGGTGATCGAGACGGAGATTGAAACAATCTATGAGGAGGGCAATCCCACCTCCCATTTCCAGACACTTCGGGATTCCTGCCGGATCTATAAGGAGATCCTGAAATTTTCACTCTCCTCCTTTGCCGGATTTCTGGTGGATTATGTGATGTTTACACTGCTTTTACTTGTGACGGGTCTGGCAGGGCTTGCGTCCGGGGCGGGCCTGATCATTGCCAATGTCGGGGCAAGGCTTGTGAGCGCGACGGTCAATTATACGATCAACAAAAAGCTGGTATTTCACAGCAACGCCTCCACAGCGTCCTCCGCCCTGCTGTATGTTCTGCTGGCGGCAGCGCTGCTTGGCTGCAATACCCTGATCCTGACGGTTCTGGTGGGAGGCTTCGGTGTTAACAGGTTTGCCGCAAAGGTTCTGGTGGAGCTGATCCTGTTTTTTGTGAGCTGGATCGTCCAGAAGAGGATCATTTTCCGCGGCCGCGGGAAGCAGGCACTGGGAACGGCTTTGAAGTAATCTGAAGGAGCCGGATACTGTTCCCGCCCGTACTTTGGGCGGGAGAGAAAGTATCGGTATCCGTCCGGATGCTGGAAGATCAAACCTATTGTTTTTAGAGGAGGAGGGATCCATCATGTTTTGGAAAAAATATAAAGAGGCTATGATATTTGGCTCGGTGCTGGCCGTTTATACAGGCTATGTCCTGCTGGATACCTTTGTGATACCCCGTTCCTTTGAGACAGCGGTATCGCAGGAAAGCAGTGCGGTAGTCGCGGCACAGACCGGGGAGGAAACCGGAGGGACGGATTCCGGAAATACGGAGGCTGCCGGAACAGAAAATGAAGGGACGGGATATGCTTCGTCTGCGGGGAAAGCCATGACCGCTGACGGCAGCGGGAACTCTGAGAGCGGAGTATGGGAGGGGAGCCATCACGGCGCCTCTTCCGACACAGCAGATCCTTCCGCGGGGGAAAGCGGGTCAGACGGTCAGACGGGAAGCGGTCAGGCAAAAGACGCATCGGTCGGACAGACAGGAAGTGATGAGGCAAAAGGTTTATCGGTCGGACAGACAGGGAGCGATGAGGTAAAAGGATCAACGGTCGGTCAGACAGGAAACGATCAGGCAGAAGAGATATCAGGCGGTCAGACGGGAAGCGGTCAGACAGCAGGAATTTCTGATGCGAAGAGCCTCAATCTGTCTGGCGGCACGGTCAGGGATACCTACAGCAGCGACGGCGTGACGATCACGCTCTATGAATACCGGGAGCAGGACACGCAGATCTATGTGGCGGACGTGGAGCTTGACTCGGCGGATGCGCTAAAAACCGCATTTGCGAAGGAAACCTACGGGAAAAATGTGACGGCAAAGACATCCGAGATCGCTCAGGCCAACGATGCGGTACTCGCGGTCAACGGTGATTTTTACGGGGCCAGAGAGAAGGGGTATGTGATCCGGAACGGAACGCTTTATCGGGATACCTCTGCCGGAGACCAGGAGGATCTTGTGATCTACGGGGACGGTTCCTTCGAGGTCATCAACGAGAGCGATGTGACGGCGCAGGAGCTTTTAGACCGCGGCGCCGTACAGGTATTATCCTTCGGACCGGCTCTGCTGTCCGGCGGGCAGACGGCGGTGTCTGAGGGGGAGGAGGTCGGAAAGGCCATGGCCAGCAATCCGCGGACAGCTATCGGCATTGTGGACAGCCTGCACTACGTATTTGTCGTATCGGACGGCCGCACGCAGGACAGTGAGGGCTTAAGCCTTTCGGAGCTTGCATCCTTCCTGAACACGCTGGGGGTGGAGACAGCCTACAATCTGGACGGGGGCGGTTCCTCAACCATGTATTTTAAAGGGGCTGTTGTCAATCAACCGACGACCTCCGGAAGAAATATCAAGGAGAGAAGCGTGAGTGATATCGTCTATATACAGTGAAGGAGGTGTTCGTATGGGTACGATGGAACAGAGAGATTGGATCACATCGGAAAAAATGGAACAAAAAGGGATGCACCGTGAAAACGGAGATAGAATGGAACAGGCGGATCTGCTTCGGGAGGACAAAACAGGACGGATCCTGGCTGCCGCAGGAATAGAGAATAGAAGCAGGGCGTATGGAGACAGGGCCTTCGGTTATTTTGTATTTGCATTGGCGGTGCTGGCCTTCGGGGCAATATATGAGCATTTCAGCTTTGGCGTGTACTCGCCGTATATGATTTACGCGTTTGTCTATCCCCTGGTTTTGGGAGTGCTTCCGTATACGTTGCTGGCACGCGCTGGCAGGATGCCGGAGTCTCGCGCCGCGGGCATGACTCTTTGGGGCTTTGGAATCGTCACGCTGACGGTAGGCAGCATTGTGACTGGGGTGATCGACATTTACGGTACCACCAATGCGCTGACAAGGTTTTATCCGGCCGTCGGAATCCTGCTGCTGGTTGCAGGGGCGGCTCTTGTGCCGAAGACGGAGCTTAAGGAAGATGTATTGCGGGAGGAAAGGAATGACTAAAGTTCGGATTTTAGGCTATAACGTAAGAGAGTCGGATTACACCGACTCTCTCAAGTATGCATCCGCAAACGCATACCCCAATTAGTATGTATAATATACAACAATGCCTCACAAAATGCAAGATTTTATATATATTTTTTTAAAATGTTCATTCTAGATGGCAAATCGGGATGAATCACTATAGCCCCAACATTTGGATTAACAGCTTGTTTATAACTATCCGTTATTTTTTCAAAATCACGAATGAATGCTTTTATTTCCGTTTTGGATACTTTAAGCAGTTTTAAATAGTAGCACATTAAGATAATATAATCTTCAATCGTCTTAAAGTTTACATAGGGTAATCCTAACTCTAGTTTTA
>CAMHJT010000214.1 GCA_946185495.1 uncultured Clostridiaceae bacterium
GAATTAAAAAAACAGGAAATCAAAAATTACATCTGGAAGTCCAAGAACGCAATGCAGTTTACCATGGAGGACACCATCAATGTACCGGAGAACCTGCTGGATGTGGAACGGCTCGTTCTGGTAAAGGGAAATGTGGTGATCGACGAAACGCAGGCCATGACAGACCGATTTCAGGTCAAGGGCAGCCTTAACTACCATATCCTTTACAGCGCCGACAAGGAGGGATCGGTATTTGACAGCATGAGCGGGCGCGTTCCCTTTGTGGAATACATCAACGCGGACGGCACACGTGAAACCGACTACATAGAGGTGCATTCCAGCCTGAATGACCTGATGGTGACCATGCTCCACTCCCGCAAGCTGAGCCTGAAGGCGCTGGTGGGCATCGATTATCAGGTCAAGGAAAATGAGAGCTTCCAGGCTGTGGTCGGCATGGATTCGGATTCGGGCATTGAGCTTTTGACCGGAACGCTTTCCATGATGAGCCTGCAATTGCAGAAAAAAGAGCAGCTCAAGGTCACCGCGCGGGTGGAGATTCCCTCCAACAAGCCGAATATCTATCAGGTGATCTGGAAAAGCGTCACCGTCACCAATACCCAGATGAAATGCGGGGACGGATACCTGACAGCCGACGGCAGCCTGAATGTATTTCTGGTGTACCGCGCCGAGGAGGAGGAAATGCCAATCCAGTTCTTTACGCTGGAGGTACCGTTTTCACTCCGCTCCGATGAAACCGGCATCAACGGGGATATGATCTCCGGCAGCTTCTTAAACATGGATCAGTTTCATATCGCGGTCGTGCCAGACGAGAGCGGCGAGGACCGTCTGCTGGACATCACGGCGGAATTTACCGCTGAAGTCAAGCTCTACGGAAATGAGGAGCTGAACCTTGTACAGGACGCCTATTCAACGGAAATGGAGATCGATCCCGAATGGAAAAGCTTCTCCGTGCAGCACCTCCTGCTGAGAAACTGCGCCCGGACCAAAGTCTCTGAAACCCTGACCATGCCCGCCGGACATCAGCTTTTGCAGATCTGCAACGCGGAGGGCTCCGTCTCCATCGAGGAAACGGAACGAACCGCGAAGGGGCTTCTTGTGGAGGGCGTCCTTGGTACACAGGTAACCTATATGAACAAGGACGAAAAGGGCGCGCTGTATTCCTCGACCTTTGAAATTCCATTTTCCCATGAGATCGAGATCCCCGGAATGCGGGACAACATCACCTACTCCATCGTCCCGTTTCTCGACCATATCGGCGCGCTGCAGTTAAATGACACCCAGCTTGAGATTAAGGCTGACATCTCCCTGGAGGTTCTCGCCTTCTCCAACGAGACAGCCCGGGCCGTCCTGAATATGAAAGTCGCGCCTATCGACCAGCAGCGCAAAAAATCCCTGCCCGGCGTCACGGGCTATGTGGTGAAGAAGGACGATACGCTCTGGAGCATTGCCAAACGTTACTATACCACTGTGGAGCAGCTTCGCGAAACAAATGACCTGGAATCCGGGGAACTGAAGGAGGGAGATCGGCTGATCATCGTCAAGGGATGATCCGGTTTCCGGCTAAATGTGGAATTGCGGCTCAGCAGCGCATTTGTCAACCTGTTATTTTTTCAAGGTTGACAAATGCACTGCTTTCTCATATAATGATGCTATGATTTTTCTGACCAGGGACTGTTCAGAAATAGAAGGAGGAGAATTTCCATGCAATCTACAACCAGCCAAACATTCACAACAAAGGAACTGACGAAGATCGCCCTCGTCACCGCGCTTACCTGCGCCGTAGCGCCCATATCCCTGCCCATCGGGCCTGTGCCGATCTCACTGGCAACACTGATCCTCTATCTGGGTATTTTTATTTTGGACACGAAAGGGGAGCTCATCAGCTGCCTGGCCTACCTTCTGCTGGGACTTGCCGGCCTCCCTGTTTTTTCCGGTTTTTCAGGCGGCCCTGCCAAGCTGCTGGGACCAACCGGAGGATATCTGCTGGGCTATCTGGCGCTGGTGGCTGTCGCGGGACTGTGCATGCAGCATTTTCCAAAACCGGCCACAGCAGACGGCATCGTCCTTTCAAGCGGCGCGGGGCGCACGCAATCCGGTCCGGCAGACGACATCGTCCTTTCAAGCGGCGCGGAGCGCGCGCAATCCGGTCCGGCAGATGCTATCGCCCTTTCACATGGCGCCGGGCATGCGCGTAATATAACCGCAGCTGTCTGCGGGCTCACCGCGGGAACCCTTATTCTTTATCTGGTCGGCACCTGCTGGTTCTGCCTGCAGGCGCACGCTTCCCTTTCCAAGGCGCTGCCGCTCTGCGTCCTGCCATTTCTTCCGGGCGATGCGATCAAGATCGCAGCAGCCTGCCTGATCGGGCCAAAGCTCAAGCTGGCGATCAACCGGATCGGAGCTTAAGCCTCAAATTTGCTTTAAAATAAGGAAGCCGCGCTGTCGCGGCTTCCTTTTTATCATCTCCAGCTATTCAAATCACTATAAACTACTGCCATCCATCACCAGTCACTGTCAAAATCCATGCCGCCGGTATCCCATGAATCATTGGAATCCCAGTTGCTGTCACTATCCCATCCGCTGTCATTCCCCGCATCATACCAGGAGCTGTCCTCAAAGCTCTGGCCTTCATGCGTATCGATCTTATAAGCGCTTTCACTGTCAGAATTGATCGTCTCGTTCAGTTCGCTTTCGTTGTCCGCTTTATACCATGTATCCGCGTAATCATCATAATAGTACCATGAAGAATTCTGATAATAATAATCATGATCCCCATATCGGTAATACCCTTTTGACGGACTCTTGTCAAACACCGCGATCAATATACCCATCGCTACTATCAACAGGATCAGACCGCTCAGGCATCCAGAAGAGGAATGATTTCCCTTCGCCTTGGAACCTTGTCCGGCATTTTTGCTTTTCTGATCCGCAATCTCTGACTTTAGCCGCTGATACAGCTCATTGACAGCATACGCTTCGTCTGCCCCCTGATACCGGACAGCCCTGCTTCCATCCGTTTTATTCTTGTAGACAACAAAATCCCCGCTGTCATCCTGATAAATTCCAAAGGCCCTGGGATCCTTGTAATCCTTTCCGATAAAAAACCTCGTGACCTCCTCCGGCGGAAGGTTATGCGCCTGATACCATTGACGCAATTCCTCTATTGTCTTCGGTGTCTCATCCGCCATACGGTTCACCCCGGACAGAGGACCCCCGCAATTCGGACATTGTTTCTGGTTTTCATCGACCATCGAGCCGCAATAATCACATTTGATCTTCATGCCATCCCTCCATATACATATCGTTTTGTCTTCCATGGCTATTTCCGGATCTTCCCTGGCACTGCTTTCCCGTGCGCTGCCGCACGCCATGCCATCGTAAATTGATTTCCTCTTATTGTACCACACCCGTCTCCAGACCGCAAACAATACCTTTTCTAAGGCATGGCTAAATTCATTATCTGTGCGCGGCCTGCCTGGTTCCTCTGATCAGTTACTACGAATTCACAAAATTGTCACACAATATTAGCACTCAACACTTGACGCTGCTAACAATGTGTGGTATAACATAATCATAGAACATCAAATACCACCTCACAGCGATCACCGGACAGGACATACCGCATGAAAAACTGCAGCAGCTTCTTCCCTCCGGCCGGATCACCGGGGGCATAATAGTAAAAGGAGGAATCTATCATGTTAGTACCAAGCATTTTTTCAAACGACTTATTCGATAACTTTTTTAACGATGCATACAAGCCTGCCCCACCGGTTCACACAGCCAATTCCAAGAATCTGATGAATACAGATATCAAGGAATATGAAGACAGATACGAGCTGGACATCGAGCTTCCGGGCTATGAGAAGCAGGATGTTACCGCAAGCCTCAAGGAGGGCTACCTGATCATCGAGGCAGAACGCCACTCCGACCAGCATCTGAAGGAGAAGAACGGCAGATACATCCGCAAGGAGTGCTTCACCGGCAAGTGCCAGCG
>CAMHJT010000215.1 GCA_946185495.1 uncultured Clostridiaceae bacterium
AGATCGATCCGTCCATCACGACCACATTTGTGGGCTATGAGAACGCCTCCTGCACCTCGGAGATCACCGTGCTGACAACGGATTCCATCGTGGAAGCTATCGCGGAGGGGGATGAGGCCACCCTGTTTGTGAAGGAGACGCCGTTTTACGCTACCATGGGCGGCCAGCAGGGCGATTCCGGCCTGATCACCACAGATACGGCAGAGTTCGCGGTGAAGGAGACCATTAAGCTGAAGGGCGGCAAATACGGCCATGTCGGCGTTGTGACAAAGGGCATGTTCCGGACCGGCGAGACCGTAAAGCTTCAGATCGATGAGGGGCTTCGGGCGGAAACCTGCAAGAACCACAGCGCGACACACCTGCTGCAGAAAGCGCTTAAAATGGTGCTTGGCAATCATGTAGAGCAGAAGGGCTCCCTGGTGACGCCGGATCGTCTGCGGTTTGATTTCTCCCATTTTTCACCGATGACGGAGGAGGAGATCGCAAAGGTGGAGGCCATTGTCAATCAGGAGATCGCGCTTGCACTGCCTGTGGTGACAGAGGAGATGGCTTTGGAGGATGCCAAGAAGACCGGCGCCATGGCGTTGTTTGGGGAAAAGTACGGCGAGAAGGTTCGAGTGGTCAGCATGTCCGACTTTTCAATCGAGCTGTGCGGAGGTACCCATGTGAAAAATACCAGCCAGGTTGCCACCTTCAAGATCCTGTCCGAGTCCGGCATTGCTTCCGGCGTGCGCAGGATCGAGGCGCTTACCGGAGAGGGCGTATTCCGGTATTACAGGGAGATAGAGCAGCGTCTTGCCGAGGCTTCCAGCCTGCTCAAGACAAGTCCGGACCAGCTCGTGGAGAAGATTGCCCATACGCTGTCCCAGATGAAGGAGCTTGCCTCTGAAAATGAGTCCCTGAAGGCGAAGCTGGCCAATGAGGCGCTGGGAGATGCGGCTTCCATGATGATCAAGGCCGGTGAGTTCAACATCATCGCGACTTCCGTGGAGGATGTGGATATGAACGGCCTGCGTGACCTCGGAGACCAGTTGAAGCAGCAGGCAGGCGAAGGCATTGTCGTGATCGCTTCCAAAACAGGTGGAAAGGTCAACCTGGTTGCCATGGCAACCGATGCGGCTGTGAAGAAAGGCGCCCACGCAGGAAACCTGATCAAGGAGATCGCACCCCTTGTGGGCGGCGGCGGCGGCGGACGTCCCAACATGGCGCAGGCAGGCGGAAAGAACCCGGAGGGAATTCCTGAAGCGGTTGAAAAGGCAAAAGAGATCGCTGTAAAACAGCTCGGAGCATAAATTACAACTTTTTTTCGCAATAATTTGTCATTTTTTTCATACAACTATTGACGTATTGAGAATTTATGATATAATCATATTTGTGTTTTAATTACCCAAGGTTGTAAGGATGCACAATATACAACTGAAGGGAGGTCGGGTGAGAGTATGTCAAATGTTATCGTAAAAGAGAACGAGACTTTGGATAGCGCTCTTCGCCGTTTCAAGAGAAACTGTGCGAAGGCTGGTATTCAGCAGGAGATTCGTAAGAGAGAGCATTACGAAAAGCCAAGCGTGAGACGTAAGAAGAAGTCAGAGGCAGCAAGAAAAAGAAAATTCAAATAATTGATCCTTATTATTAGAATTTTGTCAGGTTCCTATCCGTTTGCGCGGGTAGGAACTTTTTCTTTTGTGTTGTCGGAAAAGGGCGATGGCACGGGTAAAGAGATCAGGTATCCGCTTTTACACACCTGTTAAACAGATACGGAGGAAATTGCATAGAGCGCATGGGAACCGCATATACTTTATAGAGTAATTGCAGGCAGGTGGATCCTTTGAAGCTACCGGCAGATGTACAGTACAATGATGTGCTGATCCGGGCCTCCGGCAACAGGGAGCTTTTGATCGAAAACTATAAGGGTATCCTGTTATATACCGCAGAAGAGATCGTGATAACCTGTAAGGGGCTGTCCCTCCGGATCTGCGGCTGTGATCTTAAAATCGCGTATTTTTCCGGATACGATATGAAGGTGACGGGTAACGTCAGGTCAATAAGCTATCGATCGAATGGAGACGTATGCTGTTAAGATTATTGCGCGCGTTCTTTGGATATGTCAGGGCAGAGGCGTATGGATTCGCGCCGGAACGGTTCATGAATCTGCTCATCAAGCACGAGATCATCGTCTGGGATGTGGAGCGGACGCAGAGGGGCTTTATCTTTTATACAGGGCGCAGGAATCTCCTTTCCATGAAGCCCTATCTGCATAAGACCAACATGAAGGTGAAGGTGCTGGAAAAACACGGCATGCCCTATTTTCTCAGGAGAAACAGGAAAAGGGCCGCGTTTGTGCTGGGATTTCTTTTATCCATGGGACTGTTATACGGCTTGTCCCTGTTCGTGTGGGAGGTAAGGATTGAAGGGGAAACCAGTCTGGTGGCTGAGAATCTTTTGTCCCGCATTGAGGAGGCGTACCTCCCGCTCGGTACCCTGAAATCAAAAGTGGACTGCAGCGGTCTGGAACAGGCTCTTCGGAAGGATTTTAGTGAAATTTCCTGGGTGAGCTGTGAACTGAAAGGGACGGTGCTCACAGTCCATCTGGAGGAGGGGAGCGCCACCCGGCCTCCATACAAGGAAGAGCGCCCTGGGGATCTTGTCGCCTCGGAGGACGCACGGATCACGAAGATGGTCACCAGGCAGGGCACGCCGGTCTCCAAGCTGGGGGATGAGGTGAAAAAAGGCGATATTCTGATCTCCGGCACCATTTATCTCTATGATGACAACCATGAGGTGATCGAGACCAGCTATATTGCGGCGGACGGCGATGTCTGCGGAACCTGTGAGCTTCCCTATGAGGATTACGTGGAGCTTCAGTATTACCGCAAGCGTTACCGCCAGGAAGTAAGCAGGCACATCACCCTCTATTTTCTGGATTACTGCCTCACTCCGTGGATTCCAAGGATGGAAGAGGCGAATTATGATACCTATACGCAGATTCACAAGGCGCGGATCTTTGATTATTTTTACCTGCCCTTCGGCTATAAGCTGATACGGAGGACGCCCTATACGCTGGAAAAGATGTCCTACAGCGAAGAGGAGGCGAAAGCGATCCTCAACAGGAGGCTGCGGAAAAAAATAAAGGATTTTCAGGAAAAAGGGGTAGAAATCATGGAAAATCATGTTAAAATAGGAAAGGAAAACGGGAAACTGACCGCAAAGGGTACGCTGACAGTCAGGAAGTCCATCACGCAGTTCAAGGAAAACGGGATTGCCGGATCGGAAGCCGATCAACGGTAAATTACCGTTCCCGCCCGTACTTTGGGCGGGACATACGGTATCGGCATCCGACCGGATGATGCCAGATAAAACCTAACGTTTTTAGGGGAGCCGGATAGATTGGCATCTGTATGACAGAAAGAAAAAGCGGCAGAAAAAAACGCTTCTATAGAGGAGCCGGATACATTGGCATCTGTATGACAGAAAGAAAAAGCGGCAGAAAAAACGCTTTTGATAGAGGAGAAAGTCATGAATACAACTGAGAAAAATATCACAGTTCCGGCCGCGTATGCGGCAAATATTTTCGGTGAGTTTGACAGATATATGAAGCAGATCGAAAAGACGCTGGGCGTTACCATGGTCATGCGGGAAGACCAGCTCAAAGTGATCGGGACCCCCAGGGGCATTGACCGTTCAATCGAGGTGATCCGGTCTCTGACCGCGCTGGCGGAGAGGGGAAACCAGATCACGCAGCAGAATGTCGATTATGCCCTGTCATTATCCATGGAGGACAAGGCGGAGGAAATTGTCGAGCTTGACCGCGATATTGTATGCCATACAGTAAACGGCAAGCCGGTCAAGGCCAAGACCATCGGCCAGAAGCAGTATTTAAGCGCGATTGACAGGCACATGATCGTATTTGGCATCGGACCTGCCGGAACAGGAAAGACCTATCTTGCCATGGCCAAGGCCATCACAGCCTTTAAGAATAATGAGGTCAA
>CAMHJT010000216.1 GCA_946185495.1 uncultured Clostridiaceae bacterium
GTGTCCCGCTGGCTTTTATGTTTCCGGAACCGCTTTCACGCACAGCGGATGGCGCAGGCTTATTCATCTGATCTTTATCCTTCATCCTTCAGTCCCTGTCCTTTCTCCGAAAAACCATGTATCCCGCAAGCAGATAGGCGATTCCGAACGCCACCGATACCACGACCGTCCAGACCCGCATCTGTACCGGCACCTCCGTCTCAAACCGCATGATCTCCCTGCCGTCAACAACTGCAGATTTCGCGTTGTCATAATTCACAAGCATCATCCAGGCTGTGATCATCGTCCACCACCGAAGCTGTACCCCGGCCATTTCCTCCGCGATCCCGGTGACGATCGCCTCCACCTCCACCAGCAGGTAGATACAGACCATTCCCTTCCCCGCGCCCCGGGCGAGGGTGGCCGCCATCACGCTGAAGGACACGATGCGGAACATGACTGCGCCCAGCAGAAGCTGCCGCAAAATGACATCCCCCATATCCGCCTCCGGTCCCCATCCGTTCAAAACCGTCAGGTAAACAAGCGGCAGGGCCTGCAGGAAAAAGACCAGAAGCCCGCCCCAGAGCAGGCTGGCTGCCGCCCTTCCGAAATAAGCCTCCGCCCTCCGGTGCCCCGCAAGCAGCTCATAATTCAGCGTCCTGTCCCCGGCGTCCGTGCCTGTGATCCGGCTGGCGATCAGCATGCAGGCAAACAGCGCGATCACGGAAAGATCCGGCGCAAGACCCGTGACATACCCGCAGGCCGTGATATCCCTTATGCTGCTCTCCCCTCCGAGCACCGAATAAAAGCAGGCGGTCACCGGCGCCGCCATCAGGGTGATCAGCGAAACCACCACCACTAAATCCCGCCTCGCGTAATACCGCATGGACCTGATAATATGATACATGAAATCCTCACCTGCCTTTTCCTGTTTTTCCAAAGCGCTCCTTTTCACAGCTTGTGCAATCTTCCATCCCCGCGCGCCTGCTTTTTTTGCTCTCCCATCGCATCTCTGGCACCGTCCCCATGACACCCTCACGTACGATCCGCCCCGGCGCTCCCGTTTACCTTTACAACCTCACGCATGATCCGCCCCGACGCTCCCGTTTACCTTTACAATCTCACGCATGATCCGCCCCGGCGCTCCCGTTTACCTTTACAACCTCACGCATGATCCGCCCCGGCGCTCCCGTTTACTTTTTTCATATAATATTCCTCCAGGTTCACCTCATTCCGGGCAAGCTCCACCGGCGTGGCTCCGCCCCGATACAGCGCCTCCGACAGCTCCGCGATCCGTTCAAGCCCCTCATAGATCCGCAGGGATCCGTCCTCGCAGGTCTCCATTTTCCGGATCCCGCAGGTTCCTGCTAAGATCGCTCCGGCCTTTTCATCATCCACCGTATGAATATGATAATATTCGCTGCACTCCTCTTTGAGTTTCTCCGCCGTCAGCGTGTCCAGAATTTTTCCGTGGTTCATGAAAATGTAATCCGTGCACAGTTGGGAGAGCTCGCTCAGAATATGGGAGGAAATGATGATCGTGATCCCCTCCTCCTTATTCAGTCTGCGAAGAAGCTCCCGGATCTCCACGATCCCCTCCGGATCCAGCCCGTTGACCGGCTCATCCAGCACCATCAGCTCCGGATGTCCCAGCAGCGCATTGGCGATCCCCAGCCTCTGCCGCATGCCCAGGGAAAAATTCTTTACAGGCTTCTTTCCCGTATCCGTCAGACAGACCGTCTCCAATACCTCATCGATCCGCTTTTTGTCCGGGATCCCCTTCTGCAGCCTCTGCTTTTCCAGATTTTCCCTGGCGGTCATATGTTCCTTCGCGTAGGGCGTCTCGATCATGAAGCTCGTCCTCTTCCTGGCGTGGTTCAGTCCCTTTTCCCCGGTCTCCCCAAACAGGGAAATGCTCCCCTCTGTCGGAAACACCAGCCCGCCAAGCACCTTCATGAGCGTGGTCTTGCCCGCCCCGTTCGGGCCGATCAGCCCCACGATCCGGCCGGGCTCGACCCGTATATTCACGCCGTCGAGCGCCTTCTGCCTGCCGTACTGCTTCGTGAGGTTTACTGTCTCCACGATGTGATCAGACATATCCTGTTCCCCCTTCCATATCATAAACGCCGCAAAGCCGCCATAATGATTCCGGCGGCACAGCCTTTCGTCCGCGTTCCCAGTAAATACATCATAACCCATATTGATAAAAAATTCCTTAAAAAAATGTAAATTCGTCATTTTTTTCAATTGCCTGTGTTATAATGAGGAAAGTGTTGTTTCAAAATCGGCCGGATGATGTCAGATAAATACGATGGTAACTACTTAGCAGGTGCTGAGCAGTTACACAGCGGGTGAAGCTGGCGCATCCCAATTCACCCGCCGCCCAGCTAAATATACTGTTTGGGCACGGTCTGCGCCGTGAATACACAAACCTGTTAAGTAGTTACAGACGATTCAGTTCATTGCGAAACTCAAAATGCAGACTGAGGCTTCTGGCAGGATCTATGTTTTTTCGCCGCCATTAGGAACGTCAGCCAAGAAAAAATATAGATCCTGCCAGGAGCCGATCGAAAAAGTACATCGTTTCGCAAACACCAGTAAATGAATGTTTTTAGAGGAGGAATCAATTCATGGACACAAACGGCAAATCTTCAGGTCACGCGGCGATCCGCCTGCTCATGCTCACCGTTTTGCTCGCGGGTATCTTCGCCCTCGGCGCGAACACGACCGTTCAGGCGCGCAAGCACAAAGAGGAATGGGTCATGAGCAAAAAAGGACGGGCCTATTACTATGACAGCAATGGAAAAAAGCTGTCCAAGGGGCCAAAGCGCATCGGAAAGAAATATTACTACTTTGACGAAGACGGAATGCAGCATGTGGGCTGGATCAAGTACAAGGGGCATTATTATTATTTCCGCATCGGCGCGCAGAAAAAGGGCTACCGCATCTGCAATAAAACCATCAACGGCATCAAGCTGAATGCCAAGGGACAGGCCGTCTCCAACCTTGAAAAGGCGCGCCTGCTCACAGAGGCGAATAAGATCGTCTTCTCCATCACCAATTTCAAGATGTCCCAGAAGGAGAAGAATAAGGCCTGCTTCCTGTATATCCGGAACAAGACGGACTGGCGCAACCTCACCAGCTTCCGGAGCGATCTTAAAAACTGGGACCAGCATTACGCGGGCTACGCCATTTACAAGGGATACGGCGATTGCTATACCGGCGGCTGCGGCTTCGCGTATCTGGCAGCCGCGGCAGGGGCGAAAAAGGTATACGCGGAGTCCTCCGGCGGACACGGCTGGGCGACGATCGACGGCAGGTTCTATGATCCGAACTGGTCATGGGCCATGAGAAATGTCGACGATTATTTCGCCGTTCCGGAATCACAGAGCGGCCGGGGCGGCCGGCCGAGCTGGGCAAAAAACAGGTCATATGTAAAACGGATCGACTAACGCGGCCTTCGGGCTGATGAAGCATGCACGGATCACCTATAGAAAAACAATAAAGGGCTGCCCTCCCGGACAATCAGAGGGCAGTCCTTTTATACTGCCCGTTCTCCCGAAGCCCCGCATCCCATATTCTTCCTTTTTCCAATCTTTACGAATCGCGTTTTTCGTCCGTCCCGACAAATGGTATTTCGTGTTCTCTCAGAGCTCCGCATCCTTTATTTTTCCCCATCTTCCGCTCTTTTCAGACCGTATTTTCCGCTGTGCACCGCGCCTTTCCGCCTCTGGATTGTATACAATCTACATTTTCCTCAAATACGCGTATTTTCAAGCTATTTCACGCTTTCTGACTTTTCGCCCCCGTTTTTTGTACAGGAAAAAGTACATAAAATATCCATTTTCCCCGTTGACTTGTATACAAGATGACACTATAATAGAGTCATAAGGATTTCACCACTCATTTTCAAGGTGAGATCAAAAATTTTATATTAAAAGGAGGACTATTTATAATGAGATCAGAGTGGAATGGTTTCACAGGGGGTAATT
>CAMHJT010000217.1 GCA_946185495.1 uncultured Clostridiaceae bacterium
TATACTGTTTTGGCACGGTCTGCGCAGTGAATGCGCAGACCTGCTGAGTAGTTACGATTCCACAAAAATAACGGGCAAAACGGTATCCGGCTCCTATTCCATGATCTGGTCAAAGATCGCGTCATCCGTAAAGAAATCAGCATACGCCTGATCCCAGCCTCCAAAGTCGTCAATGCTGCAGAGGTTGACCGACAGGTCAAACACATCGCCGAACTGCTCCAAAACCTTTTGATCGGAGGGCCTGTAGAAGTTTTCTCCGATGAGCTTTTGTGCCTCCTCGGAATACAGGTATTCCAGATAGTCCTTCGCAAGCTCGGCTGTCCCGTTCTTTTCCACATTCTCATCCACGATCGCCACAGAGGGCTCCGCCAGAATGCTGACGCTCGGCGTGACGATCTCATAATCGTCCGGGTATTCCTTCACTGTCAGAAGCGCCTCATTTTCCCAGGCGATCAGCACATCGCCCTGCCCGTTCTCCACAAAGGTGGTCGTCGCGCCCCTTGCTCCGGAATCCATCACCAGCACGTTCTGATACAGGTCATGGACAAACTGGCGCATCTGCGCCTCATCTCCCCCGTACAGCCTGTCGGCGTAATGCCATGCCGCCAGGAAATTCCAGCAGGCGCCGCCGGAGGACTTCGGATCCGGCGTGATGACGCCCACGCCCTCCTTTGTCAGGTCCTCCCAGTCCCTGATCTGTTTTTCATTTCCTTTCCGTACCAGAAAGACGATGGTTGAAGTATAGGGCGAGCTGTTCCTGTCAAATTCAGACAGCCACCCCGGTTCGATCAGCCCGGCCTCCTCGATCAGTGTGATGTCATGGGCTAACGCCAGCGTCACCACATCCGCGTCATTGCCCTCCACAACGGAACGTGCCTGGGAACCGGAGCCCCCGTGTGACTGGTTGATCGTTACCTGCTGTCCTGTCTTTTCCTCATAATACTCCTTGAACAGCTCATTGTAGGACGCGTACAGCTCCCTTGTGGGATCATAGGACACATTGGTGATCTCCAGTGCGTTCTTCTCCTGCTTCTTTCCGCATCCCGCTGTCCCGGCCAGCATGCAGGCCGCAAGCATCAAAACCAATCCTCTGCTAAATTTTTTTCTTCATGACAATTCTCCTTTTTTACTATATCCTCCAGACGTTTGCGAAACAATGTACGTTTTCGATCGACTCCTGGCAGGAGCCTCCCTCTACATTTTGAGTTTCGCAATTACCTGATATCTTTACGATCACATTTCAGCCTTCAGACGCTCCCCGATCAGTCCGATCACCATTACTCCGGCCTTCTCAACGCTGCATTTTGACGTATCGATCACCAGATCTGCATGACGGGGCGGCTCATACGCGCTGGAAATACCGGTAAAATTCGGGATCTCCCCACGTCTTGCCTTCCTGTAAAGCCCCTTTACGTCCCGCTTCTCACAGACTGCAAGCGGCGTGCTGATATAGATCTCCAGGAAATGATCGCTGCCGATAATGTCCCTCGCCCGCTCCCGGTCACTCTCAAACGGTGAGATGAAGGAGGTCAGCACGATCAGCCCCGCGTCGTTCATCAGCTTTGCCACCTCGGCAATACGGCGGATATTCTCGATCCGGTCCGCGTCCTTGAAGCCCAGGTTGCAGTTAAGCCCCTGCCTGACATTGTCGCCGTCCAAAGACATGGTATGCCGTCCCTCTGCCACCAGGCGCTTTTCCACCTCGTTGACCACAGTGGACTTGCCGGAACCGGAAAGGCCCGTAAACCACAGCGTGAGCGGCACCTGTCCCTTCTGGCTCGCCCGGATCTGCCGGGTAATCTCCATATCATAGTTGACCAGGTTCTCACCGCGCCGCAGTCCATGCTGTATGATGCCGCAGGCAGAGGTCATATTGGTCACACGGTCCATCAGGATGAAGCTGCCAAGCTCCCGGTTTCTCTTAAACGCATCAAATACCAGCTTCTCACCGACAGAGAAATCGCACCTTGCGATCTCATTTTTATAGATCCCGTCCGCAGGCAGATGGTCGCCGGTATTGACATCAATCTTATACTTGATCTTCATGACCACGGCCGGCACCACCTTCGTGCCCAGCTTCAGGAAATAGTTTTTGCCCTCCACCAGCCGCTCGTCATCCATCCATAACACATCGGCGGTAAACAGGTTTCCCACCGAAGGCTTTAATTCCTTGCACACCACACATCCTCTGGATATGTCGATCTCCCTATCCAGGCAGATGGTCACAGGCTGTCCCTTGAAGGCCTCCTCCATTTTCTTTCCCGCGACATAGATCTCCTTCACGCCTGCCCGCTCACCGCTCGGCAAAACGCAGATCTCCTCTCCCTCCCGGATGCTGCCGGATTCCACCTGTCCCTGAAAGCCCCGGAAATTCAGATTCGGGCGGGACACCCGCTGTACCGGCATATAAAAGCCGTGATCTGCCCGTTCGCCCTCGCCGACATCGATATGCTCCAGATAGTCCAGCAGTGTATGGCCGCGGAACCAGGGCATATTCTCCGAATGCCTGGTCAGGAAATCCCCTTCTGTCGCGGAGACCGGAAGAATGTATACGCTGGAGAAATCAAACTCCGATGTCAGCCTCCGGATCTCCCGCGCGATCTGCTCAAACCGATGCTGGTCGTAGCCGGTCAGATCCATCTTATTGACCGCGAACACCATATGCCGGATTCCCATCATTGCGCAGATACGGGTATGCCTCCTGGTCTGCACCAGCACGCCCTGTGTCGCGTCCACCAGCAATACCGCGAGCTCCGCGAAGGAAGCACCCACCGCCATATTTCTCGTGTACTCCTCATGCCCCGGCGTATCCGCCACTATAAAGCTCCGCTTCTCTGTCGTAAAATAGCGGTAAGCCACATCGATGGTGATCCCCTGTTCCCGCTCGGACATCAGGCCGTCCAGAAGCAGGGAATAGTCCATTTCCCCGTCCCGGCTTCCCACCTGGCTGTCAAGCTCCAGCGCCCGCTCCTGATCCGCGAACAGCAGCTTCGCGTCATAGAGCATATGGCCGATGAGCGTGGATTTTCCATCGTCGACGCTGCCGCAGGTAATGAATTTTAAAAGTCCCTTCATCAGAAATACCCCTCTCTCTTCCGTCGTTCCATACTGCCGGCTTCCTCGTGGTCGATCACCCGGCTCGTCCGCTCCGAGGACACAGCGCTTAAAGTCTCCTCTATGATGGCCGGCAGCGTATCTGCCTCCGAGATCACTGCACCGGTCAGGGGATAGCACCCAAGCGTCCGGAACCGGATCTTTTTCATCTCCACAGTTTCTCCGGGAAGCAGCTTCATCCTGTCGTCATCCACCATGATGAGGTTGCCGTCCCTTTCGACCACAGGCCGTTCCTTTGCGAAATACAGGGGAACAATATCGATCTGTTCCCTTGCAATATACTGCCAGATATCCTTCTCCGTCCAGTTGGAGAGCGGAAATACCCGCATGCTCTCCCCCTTTTTCACCCGCGTATTGTAGAGCTTCCAAAGCTCCGGGCGCTGGTTCTTGGGATCCCATGCATGCGCCTCATTCCGGAAGGAGAAGATCCGCTCCTTCGCCCTGGATTTCTCCTCGTCCCTGCGCCCGCCGCCGAAGGCCGCCGTGAACCCGTATTTGTCCAGCGCCTGGCGGAGTGCCTGCGTCTTCATGATATCCGTATAAGCGGAGCCGTGGTCAAAGGGATTGATCCCCTGCCGGACGCCCTCCTCATTGGTATAGACGATCAGGTCCAGGCCGTATTTTTCCGCAGTCTTATCCCTGAACTCGATCATCTCCCTGAATTTCCATGTCGTATCGATATGCATAAACGGAAACGGCGGCTTTTCCGGATAAAATGCCTTCAAAGCAAGGTGCAGCATCACCGAGCTGTCCTTCCCGATGGAATATAACATCACCGGCTTCTCACATTCCGCGGCAACCTCCCGCATGATGTAGATCGCCTCCGCCTCCAGTCTGTCCAAATGGCTCA
>CAMHJT010000218.1 GCA_946185495.1 uncultured Clostridiaceae bacterium
GCTGGCGCATCCAATTCACCCGCTGCACGGCAAAATATACTGTTTTGGCACGGTCTGAGCAGTGAATGCGCAGACCTGCTGAGTAGTTACATCCTGATTCCATTACTCTGTACTATCCGTTATCTTCATCCTCCGTCTCAGTATAACATAGCAGAAAATACAAAACGTCATCTTGCAGTCGTCTTATAAAGTACTTATCCGTTCCTCCTTTTTTCACATCCATGATCCGCTGGAACCATCCTTTTTGTAACCGCTCAGCAGGTGCCGGACCGTTACGCAGCGAGTGAAGCTTAAGCCTCCTGATTCACCCGCTGCACGATAAAATATACTGTTTGGGCACGGTCTGTGCAGTGAATGCGCAGACCTGCTTAAGTAGCTACTCTGTTTTTACAAGAGTCGGATCACAGCGTCCTCTGTCGAAGCTCGATCGTATAATTGCCCCTGGGATCAATATCCGCGTGAACACCCTCAAAGCCTGTACAAAACTCCAGGCAGCAGGTATCCCCTTTCTGAACGATGTGTGCCTCACACCTCATTTCCGAGAAAAGATCACACAAGGGACCCAGCGCCTTCTCAGCCGCGTCGATCACCTGCTTCTCCCTTGCCTCCTGCGTATTCCTGTTCATTTCCACATAGCTTAAATACAGCTTGTCCTCCATGATCCTGGTCTGGCAGTAGGTCTTTGAAAAAAGGCTGCCGATGATCATGTACAGGATATACGCGTTTTCCTTCTGCGGGTCTGCTTTCTTTTTCAAACCAGTGTTCTTCATAAGCTGATACCTCCTTAAAACAACAAAAAAAAGACATTTTGGACAGAATGGTGGAATCATCCACCAATCCTATTAATCCAAAATGTCTTTCTTATTATTTACGGATAGCTGGGGTACAAGGATTCGAACCTTGAAATGACGGAGTCAGAGTCCGTTGCCTTACCATTTGGCGATACCCCATTGTGATGTGTGTCACTCACAAGATATTATTATACACGTTTTACAAAAAAAATCAAGAGGAAATTTAAAAAAAATTAAAATTTTTTATCGAATTTTTTATCGAAATCCATCGCCGTCACGGTTCCTTGTCCTTTTCCAGCGAATATGGTATGATTATCTTCGGTCATGCTGTTTTGCAAGCATACCAGATTGAATCAAGGAGGATCAGCAATATGCGAAAAACTGCCATCATCACAGGCGCCTCAAGGGGCATCGGGAAAGCCTGCGCTTTGGAGCTTGCCAGGGAATTTGACTGCCTGGTGATCAATTCCTGCCATAGCCCGGAAGCGCTTCTTCAGACAAAGGCTGAGATTGAAGGACTCGGGAGGGACTGCCTTGCCCTGTGCGGGGATGTCGGGGACTATGGATTCGTCACGGAAATGATGGAACAGGCCATGGAAGCTTTTCCCAACATCGAGCTACTGGTAAATAACGCCGGGCGCTCCTATGTAGGCCTGCTCACCGACATGTCCATCTCTGATTGGAATCAGATCATCGCTTCCAACCTGACCTCGGTGTTCAACTGCTGCAGCCGACTTGTTCCTTACATGGTACGCCGGAAATCCGGGCACATCATCAATATCTCCTCCATGTGGGGCATCAGCGGCGCCTCCTGCGAAGCCGCCTACAGTGCGTCAAAGGGCGGTGTCAACGCGCTCACCAGAGCCCTGGCCAAGGAACTTGCGCCCAGCGGCATCCGTGTCAACGCCCTGGCCTGCGGGGCGATTGACACACAGATGAACGCCTGCTTCAGCAGCGAGGAGCTGTCTGCATTCTGTGAGGAAATCCCCGCCGGGCGCATGGGACGGCCGGAGGAGATCGCACTGCTTGTACGAAATCTCTATCAGGGACCAGCCTACCTGACAGGCGAGGTCATAAAAATAGACGGCGGTTTCCTGTAAACCGCCGTCTGTAATTCTTTATGCGCCGGAATACTCCTTACGCGCACCTGCGCATAAAAAGCAAACAGGAGGGGAAATCCCTCCTGTTCAAATACTCTATCAATACCGTCCTGAGATGATCGCCTCTTCCATGGACTGATATCTCATTCCGGATGTCACCGCTTCCTCCTGAGAACCTGCCTGCTTCGCTTCCTGCTTCTGCTGTGCATCAGGGTTGGTCTGCTTCACAGCCTGTCCTGCTGTGTCTGCCTGCTGCGCCGCTGCCTCAGCCTGCTGCTTTGCAGCCTCTGTCTCGTTCTGCCCGTTCACAATATCCTCCGGCAGATAAGCTACCTCCGGATCACCGATGGTCGGCGTCTCCTCCTTGTAGGTCTCTGTCTTCAGTACCCTTCCGACAGCAACATATTTCCGATAATTGTAATTGGAGATCACAATACCTGTGGAAGCGGTGGAGGCATGTACCACCTTTCCCTTGCCTATGTACAGAGCCACATGGGAGCAGCTTGACTTGCTGCTGCCGTAGAAGATCAGGTCTCCCGGCTGGATGTTGCTCATCTTCACGCTCTTGATCTCTTTCATCTGCATATAAGCGTTGTGTGTCAGCTCATATCCGAAATTCTTATAGACGGACATCGTAAACCCGGAACAGTCTGTCCCATTCGTCAGGCTGGAACCACCGTACACATACCGATTGCCCAGATACTGCAGCGCGTAGCTGACAACCTCCTGCTGCTCTACGGTCATATCCGAATAATCCACAACCGCAACCGTACATGTGAGGTACCTGCCATTTACCCTGGCGGTCACCTTAGCACTTCCAACGGATACCGGCGTCAGAAGTCCCTTCTTCACCTTCACAACCTTCTTGTCAGAGGTATACCACTTCACCTTGCCGGACGCATTCTTCACCTTGAGCTTGAACTGCGTGTCCATCTCCAGAACAACCTTACTCTTATTCAATCTCGCGGCTGCCGCCTCCGCCCTTACGGGTGTCATCATCAGTGCACAAAAAGTAAGTAACATTGCTAAAACAAATATCTTTTTTGTTTTCATAAATATAAAATCCTTTCCGGCTGTCACCAGCCGTATCCTCTTATTTCTGAAACACAATATTCATTTTAACACATTTCTTAATTTTTTCAACCCCTTTTTGCAACAATCGTAACATTTTTGTAACAATTATACATTTTTTCCCGTTTTATCCCTTTGTGTTTATCGTAAATTCAAGGTATCTACCCGGCAGCTCTGCCTATTCACTGCGTAAACCGTGCCAAAACAGTGTATTTCGCCGTACAGCGGATGAATCAGGAGGCTTAAGCTTTACCCCGCTGCGTTACCGCCTGACATCTGTTTAGCCGTTACAGCCGGCTGCAAAGCTCCATCAAAAGCCTGACCGAATGCTCGATCGCTTTGGCCGCAAAGGCCGGATAGTCCATCGAAGCCGAATCGTCCGCCTTATCGGAGATCGCGCGAATGATCAAAAACGGAATTTTGTTCAGGTACGCCGCATGGGCGATCGCAGCCCCCTCCATCTCCGTACAGAAGCCGCCAAACTGCTTCACCAGCCACTCCTTCTTTCCCTTATCCGAGACAAACTGGTCCCCGCTCACAACACGGCCCTCAAAAACCGAAATATCCGGATTGACAGCCTCACAGGCTTCCCTTGCAGCCTTGCGCAGCTTCTCATCCGCCGTAAAGGACAGCGTATCCATCCTCGGCACCTGCCCTACCGGATAGCCAAAAGCTACCGCGTCCATGTCATGCTCCAACGCGTCCGTTGACAGCACGATATCCCCGATATCGATCTTCGCGTTCAGAGAACCTGCAATTCCCGTATTGACGATCGCATCCACCGCATAGAGATCCACCAGGATCTGCGCACACATCGCCGCGTTGACCTTTCCGACCCCGGACCGCACAACAACCACCGGATGCCCGCTGATCTTTCCCTCATAAAACTCCATGGAGGCCTTTGTCTGTACCTTCACCTCCTGCATCTGCTCCTTGAGCTTTTCCACCTCTTCATC
>CAMHJT010000219.1 GCA_946185495.1 uncultured Clostridiaceae bacterium
ATATTACCCATAGGCTCAATCGTAAGGTTAAAAAAAGGAGATACAAAACTGATGATTATTAGCAGAGCTCCTCTCTATAATAATCTGGGTACCATCGGATACTTTGATTATTCCGCTTATTTATACCCCACCGGGCAGGCAGATGAGCAGGCTTATTTCTTCAATCAGGAAGATATCGAAGAAGTATATTTTGAGGGTTACCGGGATGAAGAAGAGGAGCGTTTCTGTGAAATCTACACAAACGCAATCAAGAGAATTCCATATCCTCATCTACAGCTGAAACATGAAGAACATGGAGTGGAAAATTGATCAAACAAAAAATTAGCGTTTTTTTTATAATTTTTTTTATTTTTACAATATCCGGAATCGGAATTACCTTTTCTGTCACAAAAGGATTGTTATTGGGAACAATCCTGACGATTGCGTGTGTCCTGTTTCTTTTCATCTTTACGAAAATAACGAATAGCGATACTACCTTTCAGAAAAAAAAGCCGGAGCTTGGTGATACTGAAACCATTCGTTTGCAAAGTACGGCTAGTTACCAAATCGATACCGTTACCATAGGCGGGTTTCTGTTTCTGACTAACGAGCGCCTTTATTTTGTTTCCCATAACTTTTTACAGATTCCCATGAAGGTTGTGATCCCCTTGCAGGAAATCGCGGAAGCTGCTGCCGGAACCTGCAAGCATCAAATTGTCCTGCAGATTCACGGCAAAAAACCAGAATATTTTCATTTACTGGACAGGGATGTCTGGATACAACGAATCAATCTGGAGAAGCAGGCACCCGAATGACGTTTCCTATTCCTCCTCACATTTCACCTGCATCGGACACATCCCTTTTAAATGCAGCCGCCGCGATATCCACAGCGGATTGAGGGCCGAAAGGCATGTTCTCATTTATTCTACATCCTGCAGAGCGGCGTAATTTTCCTCTCCCGTCCGGATCTTGACTACCCTGCTTACCGGATAGACAAAGATCTTTCCGTCGCCGATCTTGCCGGTATAAAGCGTTTTCTTCGCGGCCTCGATCACGCTGTCCACAGGAATCCCGCTGACAACCACCTCCAGCTTGATCTTCGGCAGCAGGGTGACGTCCATCTCGACTCCACGATACATCTGGCCGGCTCCCTTCTGGATACCGCAGCCTGTAACCTGCGTCACGGTAATTCCTGTCACGCCCAGCTCATTGAGCGCCCTCTTGATCCTGTCATATCTCGACAGCTTGGTAATGATGACAACCTTGTTGATTCCGGTATCTAAGCTGGTGCCCTTTACGGCCTCGGCCATGTTCTGTACCGGAACAGCCGCTTTCTTCATCGCGTCGCTCGCGGACTCATAATCCGCAACGCCAAGGTTGGTATTCTCATTGACGCTCATGGAGGCCTCTGTCATATCGACAATGGAAAATCCGGCGTAAGCGGAGGCCAGGCCGTGCTCTCTGACATCCAGGCCCTCGATCTCCTCCTCCTCTGTCACGCGGAGTCCGAAGATGGCCTTGATCACAGCAAACACAATGCTCATCATCACGATGGTCCATGCAGCAACCGCAGCAAATCCGATCAGCTGTTTGCCAAGCAGGGAGAATCCACCGCCATAAAACAGGCCGGTCATGCTGTCATTGTCCGGCGCGGAGGTCGTAGCAAACAGGCCCACCGCGATGGTTCCCCAGATTCCGTTCATCATGTGGACAGCCACAGCGCCCACCGGATCATCGATGTGCAGTTTATAATCCAAAAGCCATACGCCAAAGCATACCAACAGGCCTGATACAGCGCCGATGATGATCGAGCCCAGCGCGTCTGTCACATCACAGCCCGCGGTAATGGCAACCAATCCGGCAAGGGAAGCGTTGAGACACATGGAAACATCAGGCTTTCCGTATTTTACCCAGGTAAAGATCATGCAGACCACAGTCGCAATGGACGGCGCGATAGTAGTCGTCACAAAAACGGAAGCGAGCTGATCCACCGAGGTGCAGGCCGCGCCGTTAAATCCATACCAGCCGAGCCACAGGATAAATACGCCCAGGGCACCGATCACGATATTATGTCCGGGAAACGCATTGACCTTGACTACCTTGCCTTCCCCGTCCCTCTCAAACTTACCGATCCTCGGCCCGACCTTGACCGCGCCGATCAGGGCTGAGATACCGCCGACCATGTGGATCGCGCAGGAGCCGGCAAAATCATGAAATCCCATCTGTGCCAGCCAGCCGCCGCCCCAAATCCAGTGCGCCTCGATCGGATAGATCAGCGCTGAAATGACACCTGAATATACACAGTAGCTTAAAAATTTTGTCCTCTCCGCCATGGCACCGGACACGATCGTCGCGGTTGTGGCGCAGAACACCAGGTTAAAGACGAAATTGGACCAGTCGAAATCCCCATAGCTGGTGAAAATGTCAAATCCCGGCTTTCCAATAAACCCGAACAGATCCTCACCCAGCAAAAGCCCAAATCCAATCGCAATAAATACCACACAGCCGATACAGAAGTCCATCAGGTTCTTCATCAGGATATTGCCCGCGTTTTTCGCCCTTGTAAATCCGGTTTCCACCATCGCGAAGCCCGCCTGCATCCAGAACACGAGCGCCGCGCCGATCAGAAACCAGACCGCGAACAGATTTCCGTTTACCGTTTCCATTATGCTTTCCATCATACCTGCATCTGTCATAAAGATGCACCTCCTTCTTGAAACTCATATTCCGGCAGCTCCGCCTTCCGGCTCCCGTCCGGGGTCGATCGGGCTGCTGCCTCCGCCTGTTAAAAAAGGCCACCCCTCTTCAGCGAACCACGCCTTTGTGGGATGACCTTCTAATATATTCTTATATAGTATAATTACTGCAAATGCCTGACGATACCGCCATCAATATACGCTGAACAGCAGCTTGCCATAGCTCGGTACCGGCCAGCAGCTCTCGCTGGTCAGCATCTCCGCCTCGTCCACATAAGTCCTCAGCGCCTCCATCTTTGGAAGCACGTCGTCCCGGACAGCCTCCGACGTCTTCATGACATCGTCATATCCCTTCAGCGCCGCAAGCGCCTCCTCCAGCGCCTCCACGCGCTCCAGGATACTGTCAGTCAGCTGTGAAAGCCGTTCCATTGTGGAAATCTCATAATTGCATTTTACATGCTCGCTCACCGACTTCATCAGAGAGGTGGTCTTCGCGAGCTGGTACAGATAACTCTCGATCGCCGGGAGATAATCCTTCCGTACCATATCCACCATTGTATGTCCCTCGATATTGACTGTCTTGCAGTAGTTCTCCAGCATGATCTCACATCTGGACTGCAGCTCGGACTCTGTAAATACCTTGTGCGACATCAGCATTTCCATGTTCTTCGGATCCAGCAGGTGCGGCATTGCGTCGGCTGTGGTCTTTAAGTTGGAAAGTCCCCGTACCTCGGTTGCCTCCTTTACCCACTCCTCGCCGTAGCCGTTTCCGTTGAAGAGGATCCTCTCATGCTTTTCAATGGTCTCCTTGATCAATGCGTGCAGCTCTGCCTCAAAGTCCTCCGCGCCTTCCAGCCGGTCGGCGTACTGACGCAGGCTCTCGGCAACGGACGCATTCAGCATGATGTTGCAGCAAGCGATGCTGTTGGAGGAGCCCAGGGAACGGAACTCAAATTTATTACCGGTAAACGCGAACGGTGATGTCCTGTTACGGTCTGTGGTATCCCTTGAAAATCTCGGAAGCACATGCACGCCGAGCTTCATGATGACCTTTTCTGTACCCTCATACGGCGTGTCATTCTTGATCGCCTCAAGAATCTGTGTCAGCTCGTCGCCGAGGAATACGGAAATGATGGCCGGAGGCGCCTCGTTCGCGCCAAGCCTGTGGTCATTTCCCGCGGTTGCGACGGAAAGCCGCAGCAGATCCTGATAATCATCCACCGCCTGGATCACCGC
>CAMHJT010000220.1 GCA_946185495.1 uncultured Clostridiaceae bacterium
CTGATTAAGAGTCAGGTGCTCTACCAAATGAGCTAGCGGCCCGGGCTTTTCTGTTCTGTTGTTTTCCTCAACAACAATATGAAGTATACACCATCTTTCAAAAAAATGCAAGTACTTTTTTAAAATTTTTTCAAAAAATTTTAAAAAATTTTTCAAGCGCTTTTTCCTGCTCTATTTCGGCATTGTCAATGCATGTTCATCCGCCAATTTCGCGAGCATCCACGCTGCATTCCATGCCGGGATTTTTCACGCGGTGTCGCCCGCAGTTCATCTATCCGCTTATACCCGTGAACCTTCTTATTTCTTGCTCCCGAAGCGAACGACCTGAAAAGCTCTGTTTCCAGGCCGTAGGAGCCAGGGCATCACGCTCCAGACTTACTGGATCGTAACATAATGCGCCGCCATCCATCCGGTATAATATTTCTTCCCCTTCTTGAAGGTAATCTTATGCCAGCTCATGCCGAGCTTGGTCTTCGTCTTTAACACCGTCACATTCTTGTTCTTTCCGAGCGTCGTAATCCGTTTGGCAAACAGAGAGGCCGATTTGCGCACATTGACGGCGCTGCCGTTTACCTTGCCCTTCTTTCCCACCGTCACCTTGCCGGACTGCACAAAGCCGTTATAAGTTCCGCTGTTCATCTTTAAGGAGACGCGGTACCATTTTTTCCCCGCGGCATCGCTCGTCGCGTAGCTGACCGTCATCGAGGTCTTTGCGGCGGGCGTGGCCAGCACATGGCTCGCCGTTGACGCGTCCGCGTAGACCACCGCGCCTGTTTTCGCGAGCGCCACACGGGTATAGCCCAGAGTGGTTCCGATCGAGCTGATATGGGACGGCGCGCTGGCATAGGTGTTTCCGCCCACAGTTTTATAGGTCACCAGCTTGTAATAATAACAGGTTCCCGCAGTCAGTCCTTTGTCCTTGTACGTCGTGGTATGCGCGGAGGTGATTGTCTTAATTTTCTCATAGGAGCCGTTCAGCGCCACGGAGCGGTAAATCTCATAGCCTGTCACGGCACTGTCCTTATTCCAGGACAGCGTAATGGATGTATTGGCCCGCTTGGACGCCACCATTGCGGCAGGCGTCACAGGCAGGATCCGGAACCCTGCGGAAACCGTATCCCGGTAGCCGTTTTCTCCTGTGACGCGGATCTCCGCCTCACCGATCTCCTTATTATCCGTATAGCTGAGCTGATAATCCACTCCGTAGGTCAGGATCTTCCCATCCAGCGTGACCGTCACAGAAGGCTTGATCTCCTCCCCCGTATAGATATGATCCGCTACCGGGGAAATGACAGCCTGCGCGATGCTCACCGGCATGGGTTCTGCCGTGCCCGTGCCGGGATCTGATGTGCCGGGATCTGCCGTGCCAGGATCTGCCGGCGTTACAGGCGCAGAGGGATTGGTGACAAAATTGTCATCCGCCTTCGCGTAGTAATAATTCATGTCCACCTTGCCGGAAATTCCGTCCACGATTCCATCGCTGGAATACTGCCAGAAATCAAACGCCCCGGTATAGGAGCTCGATGTGATATAGTTAGCAAGCCATACCCTGCACTTCGTATTGAGCGTATCGGCGTTAAGCTGGGACTCCAGCATGCTCTTGTTGGCGTAGACCATAGGCGTATAGCCGGCCGCCAGCACCCGGTCGCAGAAGGCCAGACAGACATTGGTGGCCGCCTCCTTTGAGAGCTTGGCCTTATAAAGCCTGCCCCCCAGGCCTTGAGAGGTATCCGCGTACTCATAATCCATGACCAGCGGCAGCGTCACCTGATAATTTTCAATCCGTTTGAGGATATATTCTGCCTCCTCCACAGCCTCAGCCGTTGTGATAGCCTGGGAATAGACATATACCCCAACCTGCAGCCCTGCCGCGATCGCTCCCTTCATATTGGTATCAAAGAAGGAATCCATCGTCTTGTCGCTCAGCGTGCCCGCATCTCCATAGCCGCGGTATCCCACGCGAACGATGGCAAAATCAATCCCCGCCGCCTTCACCTTGGCCCAGTCAATCTTCTGCTGATACTGGCTCACATCAATCCCGTTGATGATCGTGCGGTCCGAAAACCGGTCCTGATGAGTGTAAGTCTTGCCGGTATAGGGGTTGGCGGTCGTAAACCCGCCGTATCTCTGAAATAAACGCCTCGTAAATGGAGACGCCGTCTCCTCCCCGTCCTCATAGAATTCCTCCGGAATATGCGCTCCGGAAAGCCGCATGGCGCCGGGATCATCCTCTGTCTGCGCCCGCAGCGGCAAAGACACCACTGTAAGCACAAGCATAACCAGACAGATCCAATGGCCTTTGATTATCTTTTGTCTCATATGATCTGTATGCCGGACTAATACCGACAGCTCCTTCCTAATCGTAAGCATTTGAACGGTTTACAACTGTCCATTCCCTTCCGGACAGTTGTAACGATTTCTCCATGGCTCACTGTTTCAATTCACACCGGTAGTTGAATGAGTGTGCCCTTTATCCATATATTGAACCAGACAAACGTGTAAAATATGTGTGTTCCACCCGGCTCCGGCAGATATTTCATGTAAAATTCACACACGCGGCATTGTCATCGCAGCGCGCTCCTGCAGCAGAACGATATTCCGGCACAACCAGCAGGCGCGCCGTTCTCACAGAAATTCCTGGTACTTCGCAAGCATCTCCTCATCACTGATGATGGTCACCCGGCCATTTTCATACTCACTGCTCACCCATTCAGCCATTCGCTGGATCACAGGCGCAGTCTTCTCAAGCTCATCCTCGCCCAGCTTCGCCCTGAAAGCGTTGACCCAGAAGGCGATTCCCGCCACGCCCGATGTGTTGGTGATGGACACCTTCGGCGGCCGGTTTAAGATCGTCTCCGTGTCAAAGATATTGTAGATCTCCGGATCCTTCATCATGCCGTCCGCATGGATTCCCGCCCTTGTCAGGTTGAAATTGGCTCCGACAAACGGCGTCATCGGGGGGATCTCATAATTCGTCTCCTTCTGGATATATTCCGCGATCTCCGTGATCACCTGTGTGTTCATCCCGTTGAGATGCCCTCTCAGGGACGCGTATTCAAATACCATGGCCTCCAGCGGCACATTACCCGTACGCTCCCCGATTCCCATCAGGGAACAGTTGACAGCGCTGGCGCCATACATCCAGGCCGTCGTCGCGTTGACAACGCCCTTGTAAAAGTCATTGTGTCCATGCCACTCCAGCATCTCCGGCGGGACATCCGCGTAGTGCTGCAGGCCGTAAATGATACCGGACACGCTTCGCGGAAGGGCAGCACCCGGATAAGGCACGCCATAGCCCATCGTGTCACAGGCACGGATCTTTACAGGCACGCCGCTGTCCCTGGAAAGCTCCATCAGGCGGTTGGCAAAGGGTACCACAAACCCGTAGAAATCTGCCCTCGTGATATCTTCAAAATGGCATCTCGGACGCAGCCCTGCCTCGATGCAGTCAGAGACTATGCCCAGATATTTATCCAGCGCCTGCGCCCTGGTAAGTCCCATCTTGTGGAAAATATGATAGTCCGAGCAGCTCACCAGCACGCCCGTCTCCTTTACGCCGATCGACTTCACAAGCTGAAAATCCTTCTTGTTCGCGCGGATCCATGTCGTAATCTCCGGAAATTCATAGCCAAGCTCCATACACTTTTCCAGCGCCTTGCGGTCCTTCTCCGAATAGACAAAAAACTCTGTCTGGCGGATCATGCCATTGACGCCGCCCAGCTCATGCAGCAGCTTGTAAATATGTACCATCTGCTCCGTGGTATAAGGGGTACGGGACTGCTGGCCGTCGCGGAAGGAGGTATCCGTGATAAAGATATCCTCCGGCATGTTTTCCGGAACCCTGCGGTAGTTAAACGCGATCTTCGGCGTCTGGGTGTACGGGAACATCTCCCGGAACAG
>CAMHJT010000221.1 GCA_946185495.1 uncultured Clostridiaceae bacterium
TCTGCCCGCCGGAGAGCTGGTCCGGATACCGCTTCTCCATGCCGGAAAGCCCCATCAGACCGATCAGCTCCATCACGCGCTTTTTGATCTTCGATTTCTCCTGCTTTTGCACCCGCAGCCCGAACGCGATATTCTCATAAACCGTCATGTACCGGAACAGCGCGTAATTCTGGAACACGAATCCGATCCCCCTGTCTCTGGCCGGAATCCGGTTGACCACCCTGCCATCGATGATGACATCCCCGCTGTCCTGCCGTTCCAGCCCGGCCATCATGCGAAGGATCGTCGTCTTGCCGCTTCCGCTCGGTCCAAGCAGCGCCACCAGCTTTCCTTTTTCCACACCGAAGGTGATATCTCTTGCCGCCTCGCAGTCCTCAAATCGCTTGGCGATATTTTTCATTTCCACATACATCATTTTTCCCTTTCCGAAACTCCGTTCCCGGCATGCAAACTGCCTGGTGTGCCATCCCAATCATTTCTTATTCCCGGCTGGCGATTTTCTCAGAACAATATGCTTCAAAACCAGCATGGCCAGCGCAGCCAGAACCAGCAGAGAGGATACCGCGAAAGCCTGCGTGATCGAATCCGCGCTGCCCGCCATATAAAGCGCGTCAATCTCCAGCGGAAGCGTGAAGGTCCTGCCCCTCGCCCTGGATACCGCGTAGACCGCGCCAAATTCCCCGAATGCCCTCGCGCCGCACAGGATCATGCCATAGAGCAGGGCAAACCGGATATTGGGGAGCGTCACCCTCCGAAAGATTGTAAAGCCCCCTGCACCAAGCATTGCAGCAGCCTCCTCCTCACCGCTTCCCTGCATATTCATCACCGGAATCAGCTCCCTTGACACAAAGGGAAAGGTGACAAAGATCGTTGCCAGCACCACCCCCGGAACAGAAAACACCAGCGCGATATCTGTTCCCAGCGCCTCGTTCACCCACTTCACCAGAGGAGCCGCCCATCCCATTCTTCCAAAGGTCATGATGTAGGACAGGCCGGCGATCACCGGAGAAACAGAAAACGGAAGGTCAATCAGGGTTGCCAGCACATGCTTTCCGCGAAATTCAAATTTTGTCAGAAGCCAGGCCGCGCAGATTCCAAAAAATGTATTGACCGCCACCGCAAACACCACAGCGATCAGCGTCACCCTGAGGGCTGACAGCGTATTAGGCGCCGTTACCGCCTTCAGGTACACCGCCAGGCCATCCTTCAAAGAGCGGTATAACACTTCGATTAGGGGACAAACCAGCATCCATATAAAAAACAGAAAACTAATCCCGATCAATATCTTTCTTTTCATTGCCATCACCTCTGAAAACTTCTGTTTTAATCTGCCTTCATCCGGCTCTCCTACTAAAATTTCGTCCTCTGGCTCGTGAACCTCTGCAGCAGATTGATCACCAGCAGCATAAAAAAAGAAACCAGCAAGAGCACCAGCGCGATGGCCGCCGCCCCCTCATAGTCCACATTTCCCGCGTTTAATTTCTGCATGATGACATAGGACACGACCTGCGTCCCCTCCTTCGCGCTGTTGCCGGAGATATAGATCACGCTCCCATACTCCCCGATCCCGCGGGACAGCGCCAGCCCGAAGCCGGTCAGCAGCGCAGGCAGAAGCTCAGGAAGCAGCACACGACGGACAATATAGAGCTTTGACGCGCCAAGCATGGCAGCCGCCTCCTCATAGCATGGGGACAGCTTTTCCAGTACCGGCTGCACCGACCGCACCACAAACGGAATCCCGACAAACACCATGGCAACGATGATGCCAAGCCGGGTATAAGACACCTTGATGCCAAGCCTGCCAAGCGCCTTCCCGAACATCCCCTGATCCGAATACAGCTTCGTCAGCGTGATGCCCGCCACCGCAGTCGGCATCGCAAGCGGCAGCTCGATCATGCCGTCCATCAGTGCCTTTCCGGGAAACTCATATTTCACCAGTGTCCATGCCAGAATGAACCCAAACCCGGTATTGATCAGGGCGGCGATCAGCGAACACCCTATGCTGGTACGAAATGCCTGCGCCACATTCGGCCTGGTGATCAGCGCCATGAACTCCTGCGCGCTCATCTGAAAGGAGCGGGCCAGAATCGACGCTAACGGAATCAGTATCAGCAGGCAGAGAAAAGACACCGTGGTTCCAAGCGTCATCCCGAATCCCGGTATCACATGTTTTTTTCCCATCTTGATTCTCCTCTAAAAACGCCAGTTTTTATCCGGCATCATCCACCGGATGCCCTGATCCCGTATATCCCGCCCAAATTACGGGCAGGAACGGTATCCGGCTCCTATTCCATGATCTGGTCAAAGATCGCGTCATCCGTAAAGAAGTCAGCATACGCCTGGTCCCATCCGCCAAAATCATCAATGCTGCACAGATTGACAGACAGATCAAACACATCACCAAACTGCGAAAGCACCTTTTCGTCAGACGGCCTGTAAAAATTTTCCCCAATAAGCTGCTGCGCCTCCTCGGAATACAGGTACTCAAGATAGTCCTTCGCCAGCTCCGCTGTCCCGTTCTTTTCCACATTCTCATCCACGATTGCGACAGAGGGTTCCGCCAGAATACTGACGCTCGGCGTGACAATCTCATAATCGTCCGGGTACTCCTTCACAGTAAGAAGCGCCTCATTTTCCCAAGCGATCAGCACATCGCCCTGCCCGTTCTCCACAAAGGTGGTCGTCGCGCCCCTTGCACCGGAATCCATCACCAGCACATTCTGATACAGGTCATGGACAAACTGCCGCATCTGTGCCTCATCTCCCCCGTAAAGCCTGTCGGCGTAATGCCACGCCGCCAGAAAATTCCAACAGGCGCCGCCGGAGGACTTCGGATCCGGCGTAATGACGCCCACGCCATCCTTTGTCAGGTCCTCCCAGTCCCTGATCTGTTTTTCGTTTCCCTTCCTTACCAGAAATACAATGGTGGAGGTATAAGGCGAGCTGTTCCTGTCAAATTCCGAGAGCCATCCCGGCTCGATCAGCCCGGCCTCCTCGATCAGCGTGATATCATGGGCTAACGCCAGTGTCACCACATCCGCGTCATTGCCCTCCACAACGGAACGCGCCTGTGAACCGGAACCTCCGTGGGACTGGCTGATCGTTACCTGCTGCCCTGTCTTTTCCTCATAATACTTCTTAAAAAGTTCATTATATGAAGCATATAGCTCCCTTGTGGGATCATAGGACACGTTGGTGATCTCCAGCGCGTTTTTCTCCTGCTTCGTGCCGCATCCCGCAGTGCCGGTCAGCATGCAGACCGCAAGCACCAAAACCAATCCCCTGCTAATTTTTTTCCTCATGAAAGACTCTCCTTTTTACTATATCCTCTATCACAGCGGCCTTCCAGATGCCAATCTGCATAGCTCCCCTAAAAGCACAAGTTTTTATCCGCCTTCAGCCGACCGGATGCCAGATTTTATGATTTTACCTCACCCTTCAGCCGCTCCCCGATCAGACCGATCACCATATCTCCGGCCTCTTCAACACTGCACTTTGACGTATCAATCACCAGATCCGCGTGCCGGGGCGGCTCATACGCGCTGGAAATGCCGGTAAAATTCGGTATCTCCCCGCGCCTTGCCTTTCTGTAAAGCCCCTTTACGTCCCGTTTCTCACAGACCGCAAGCGGAGTGTTGATATAGATTTCCAAAAAATTGTCCCCGCCGATGATCTCCCTCGCCCGCTCCCGGTCGCCCTCAAACGGTGAGATGAAAGAAGTCAGCACGATCAGCCCCGCGTCATTCATCAGTTTTGCCACCTCGGCGATCCTGCGGATATTTTCGATCCGGTCCGCATCCTTAAAGCCCAGATTACAGTTAAGCCCCTGCCTGA
>CAMHJT010000222.1 GCA_946185495.1 uncultured Clostridiaceae bacterium
TCCCAGCTCAACAATGTGTATGGCGAGAAGGTGGCGGACATCGTGAAGTCCAACTGTGGTATGAAGATGTTCATCGGTTCCAATGATATCGGAACCTGTGAGGAGTTCTCCAAGCTCTGCGGTAATATGACGGTACGGACCAATTCCACCTCGGCGTCCATCGGTGCCAAGGCGGGAGATATGAACCTGTCCACACAGACACAGGTAAGGCCGCTGATCTATCCGTCTGAGCTTCAGATGCTCAATAACAAGGAGAGCACCGGTAACGCGATCATTGTAACCTTCGGTAATTTTCCGCTCCGGACGAAATACACGCCGAGCTATCTCTGTCCGTTCTATAAGATGGGAAGGATGAACATGGATGAGTTAAGAAGCCATATGTTCCGGGCGGACGAGGTATTCTATGACCTTGATGAGAGAAATGACATCGTTCTCGGCAAGGCAGAGGACGAGGAAGTTCCGGAGGACGAGGGAGCATGAGACGATTTACAGGGATTGCAATCTTAATAGGGATCCTGCTGACGGGAGGCAGGGCACAGGCGATTGACTGGAGCAATGATTTTGATTATTCCGGCCCGATCGATATTTTTACCGGACAGGCGCCTGAGAGCAGCGGGGTGGACACCTCCAATGTGCCGGTCACCATGGAGGACGGTTCCACCTATGACCGGAAGACCGGGAGATTTGTGTACAGTATCGGAGACGGCAGTGTGAGCGTGAGTGTTGCGGATGGCATGATCGTGACGGAGGAAGTGCAGCTCTCCGGCACGGAGCATGTGGAGGCGGTTGTTTACCGCGACGGGGAGGAGCTTTCAGGGATCCCGGAGTCGGTGAGCAAGGCCGGCACCTATGTGGTGATGGACAACACGACAGAGGGAGGCGTCCAGTGCATGAGCTTCCGGATCGTGAAGAGTATTACATCCAATCTGGCAAGCTACGTCATGCCGCCGGGTTTTTTTGTCAAGAGTGTGTACAGGGGAAATGATGAGGTAATGTCGGACTACGGAACGGTGGATCTGACAGAGGAGGGACATTATGACATCTCCTACCACTGCACTGCCAATTCCCTGGATTATTCCCTGAGCGTGACCATCGACAACACACCCCCGCAGGTCACCTTTGAGGGAGTGGATGAGAAGGATGTGGCCAGGGGGCCGGTGACGGTCAAAGGGCTTGCGGAAGGTGATGCGATGACGATCACCTTAGACGGCGAGGAGACGAAGCCGAATCTCTATAACCAGCTCACGAGAAGCGGGGATTACACGGTGATCGTGACAGATCCGGCGGGCAATATCCAGGAGAAGGAATTCCATATCATGGTGTATCTGAATATGCAGGCGTGGATGTTTATCGGCGTGATCCTGATCCTGATCGTCAGCCTGATGATCGTGCTTACAGTTACGAGACAGCGCCTGAAGGTGCGATAAAAGATAACTACAAGAACAGGTAATTGCGAAACTCAAAATGTATATGGAGGCTTCTGGCATGATATATGTTTTTTCGCCGGCATTAGGAACGTCAGCCAAGAAAAAAATATATTCTGCCAGGAGCCGGTCGAAAAAGTGTATGGTTTCGCAAACGCCTGTGCATTAAGGAACTCGGAAAGGAGGAGACAGATGGGCGATATTGTAGATGGTATTTTGAGCGGAATCAAGGGATTGTTCCAGTCACTGGTGGAGACCTATTTCTTCTCCATATTCTATTACGCTGAGATAATCGTGCTGTGGTTTATGGCGCTGGTGGAGAAGCTTTTGATGATCTTTACAGGAGAGGAGGAGGTTCTCTATAACGGGAAGCACAACTCACTGATCGGCGTATTTTTTAACAACGCGACGGTACGGGGCATCTATTCCGGAATGGCAATGCTTGGAATTGTCTGCGCCTTTGGCTTTGCGATATGGGCTGTGATCCGCAAGGCGTTTGACGGCAGGGATAAGCTCCAGGGGGTGACCATGGGTTCCATCCTTGGAAACCTCTTTAAGAGCATTGTACTGATCTTTGCCATGAACGCCATCGTGATCGCGTCGTTGGAATTTACCAATAAAGTGATGAAGCAGATCAGCTTCTCCATCACCTATGGAAGCGAGCTGGCCAAGGGAGTGAATTATCACAATTTTACGGACGAGGAATATGCTGCGATGGGTCGGATCTTTAATACCATCGGGAATTATTCCATCAATCCGTCCTATCGTTCCAGATATAACCTGAACGCCTGCTACAATGACATACGGGCAGATCTGAGGTTCCTGGGGGAGAGGGGCGTGTTCAATTTCCACTATGTCACCACGGACGCGAACAAGCAGGAGGTAAAGACCTGGCAGAGCATCATGGAGGAGCTTGCGACGGCCTATGACTACAACGGGGAGGCTCCGCTTGACACCTATGACAAGGGTCTGACCAACGCGATCCTGGATGTAATGGAGCTGATGAAGACGAACCCCAATATCCAGGTGCTGAAGAGATATGAAAGAAAGGTCAGCAAGAATACCAAGGCGGTTTGCCTGGACCGGGTGCTGTTTGTGGCAGGCACCATGGGAACCTTCGGCACTGCGGCGGCGCACAACAGCGCTTACAACAAGAACCCGTCGTTTACGGATAATGTACGGTATCCCTTCTATACGGGAGAAAAAAGCATCTATAATTTTGAAGAGGTGTACGAGTCCTTTTCGGTTACGCCGTGGAAGATGAATTACGTGCTGGTGGCATTTGCCGCATGGAGTATCCTGAAAGAGATCATCATCGTTGTGGCGAGCTGCGGCGTCCGGATCTTCAACCTGTTGGCACTTTACATGATGGCGCCCTTCGCCATCGCTACCATGCCCTTAGACGAAGGGGGCAAGTTCAAGCAGTGGTCAACCGCATTTATCATCCAGCTTCTTGGGGTGGTGGGCATGGTCGTGGCCCTCAGGCTGTTTTTGACGTTCCTGCCGCTGATCTGGAGTCCTGCGTTGGAGATCGATATCGTTGACAGCGGCATCGGGATCAGCGGTGTCAAGAATGCGTACGATCTTATTTTCAACAATCTGTTAAATATTGTTATGAAGATCATCCTGACCTATACGGCGGTGGAGGCGATCGGCAGGATGAACGGTATCTTTACCGGAATCCTTGCGGACAACGCAGGTATGCAGGCAATCTACGCCGGAGATATGAGAAGCGGCATCGAGAATTCCAACTTTGGCAAGTGGATGGACCGGAAGTCAACCCTTGGCATGGGCGATCTGTTCGACAGGGACAGACAGGAACGCAAGGCAGAGAAGGAGGAACAGGAAAAGAAGGAAAAAGAGCAGGCAAAAGTGTCGAGTGCGGAGGCCAAAGAGCAGGAGCAGGAGCAGAAGGAGCAGGCAAAGCACGAACAGGGCATGAAGGAGGCTCCAAAGGATTTAAAGAAGCTCGAAGCGGATATTGCCCATCTTGAAAATGATAAATCCAATAAGCATATGGACGGCAGCAAGGTGAAGGAAGGCGACCTTGATAAGATGAAGCTTGCGAGGGATCATATGAAGAATGACGGCATGACCAAGGACGAGGCGTTCAAGGCAGCCGAGAAGGATTACAAGGCGAACCAGGACAAGCTCAAGAAGGAGGCGGATTTCCGGAAGAAGGAGAACAAGATCGGTCCTCCGGACAGGGACAAGGCAAGGAAACAGGCTTCCAAGATGAGCGACGCGGATTACCGCACCATGAAGCGCGACCTCGCATTCATGGAGGAGAACGGCTATCACGCCAACGGCAAGGAGATCAAGCCGGGAGAGAAGGGTCAGATGAAGGAGACCCTGAAGCAGTACGAGGATATGAAGAAAAGCGG
>CAMHJT010000223.1 GCA_946185495.1 uncultured Clostridiaceae bacterium
GAATGCGGAGGTGGCGGGGGTACTTCATTTTAGGGGGCGTCCTGATTCACCTGCTGCACGGTTCAATATAGTGTTTTGGCACGGCCTGCGCTGTGAATGCGCTGGCCTGCTGAGTAATTACATGAAGGTTACTATTGATGATATAGACATATGGTGATATAATATGTCTATATCTAACCGGAGGTGATAATTATGTTTGCACAGCAGGAAGTGATCAGACCATCTGCAGATTTGCGAAATCATTACAATGAAATATCCAGACAATGCCGCGAAGACAATGAGGCAGTTATTATTACGGTGAATGGAAGAGGAGACACAGTTTCTCTTGCTTATGAGGAATATAAGAGGATGAAAGCAAGGATCGAACTTTTGGAAATCCTTGCAGAGGCTGATGAAGATGTTAAGTTCGCAAGAGTCGCACCGATCAAGGATACGTTTGACGACTTAAGAAGTCTTCTTAAGGAGGACAAGGCTTGAAGTACACGATTATACGAACAGATACAGCAGATTCATTAATACGGAAAATCGTCCTATTTGTAGCGGAGAGATTTGGCAATGATGTTGCCTTAGAGAAATTGGATCATATCGAAGAATCGATTTTGAGTCTGGAGGATGATCCGTATATTGGCGTAGAACCGAAGTACAATGTGCTGAAGAGACAAGGGTATCTGGTTCTTATTATGGAAAAGGATCTGGTGTTTTATAAGGTTGATGATGACAAGAAGCTGGTTACTATCTATGCAGTTATTGATCAGAGACAGGACTACTTAAGTATTATCAGGGGCTTGTAGATTTGTCTGAAAATATATTGACCTGATTGTGGAGATAAAATGATGATTGATAAAAGTGCTGATTACGCTTTGGGCGAGTCGGCATTTTTTTTCGGCTAAAAACGGAATCATGGCCTGGCAGCATATATTGACAAAAAAGACTTGACAAGTTAGCCTGTGCTAATTATACTGATAAGAAGTTAGTTGTTGCTAACTTATGACTGAAAGTGCTGTTCTGATTAGAAGCGAGAAGGACGAACGTCCGGCTGAAAACAGGACAGGCTTTGAATGGATACTGTCATGGAAGAGAGGAGAACAGCATGAAGAAACTATCAGAGCTTGAAAAAGATGCGGAAGGAGTGATCGCCGCTGTAAACGGAGATCCCCGGTTTGTGAGCAGGATTACGTCCATAGGCCTCACGCCGGGCTGCCGGGTAACGGTGATCAAAAATGAGAAAAACAGACCGCTGCTTGTCTATTCCCGCGATACCATGATCGCGCTGAACAGGCAGGAATGCGACCTGGTAGAGGTAGAAGGAGGAAAGGCATGATGACAGATCAGAATGAGAAGGTGGTTGCCCTGCTGGGACAGCCAAATTCCGGGAAATCAACACTGTTCAATGCGCTGACAGGCATGAGGCAGCATGTCGGCAACTGGCCGGGCAAGACAGTTGAAAAAAAGGAGGGGCATTTCAGCCATAACGGGACAGAGTATCTTGCCGTAGACCTTCCGGGCACCTACAGCCTTTCGGCAAATTCAGATGAGGAAATGATCACGCGGGATTATATCGCTTCCGGCAAGGCGGATGTGGTCTGCATTCTGGCAGACAGCTCGCAGCTTGAGAGAAGCCTGTATATGCTTGCCGACTATGCGGGGATTACCGTACCCTGTTTTCTGGTCCTGAATATGAGCGATGTCGCGGCGGCGCAGGGGAAGACCGTCAACGCGAAGAAGCTGGAAAAGAAGCTGGGGATACCGGTCATTTCTTTTTCGGCGCCCGATACGAAATCCTATGACAGCTTTTATACGGTTCTGGAGCGGACGGTGAGAGAAAAGCCGGTGCTTGGCGCGGATGAGCTTGAGAGCCGCTACGAGGAATTGGAAACCTATGGAAGGATTAAGGAAATGATCCCCGACGGTGTCATTCCGGGATATTCCAAGATGTGGCTCGCCACGAAGGCGGTGGAGAAAGATGTTCCGGTAACCGCGAAGATCAGGGCGGCGCTTCCGGAAGCTGACAAAATGGCTTTTGACGCCGCGGTAAGCCGGACGGACAAGGGAGTCGTCCTTACAGGCGAGAGAAAATTTGCATGGATTGACGGACTGCTTTCCGATACGGCAGCGTCAAAAAAGACAAAGGTGGCGCTTGGACGGTTTGACAGGCTCATCACCCACCGGTTTTGGGGCAAGCCGGTTGTGATCCTCATCATCCTGCTTGGCTTGATCGCGTCTTTTATTCCCGCGCTGCCCCTGATGGGCGTGGGACAACTGATCGCGAAGATACCGGATCCGTTAAATGAAGCAATGCTTAATATCGGCTGCCCGGCCTTTCTTGCAGCGATCGTCTGTGATGTGCTCCTTCGCTCCTTAAGCTTTATCGTGCAGATGCTCGGATTTGTATTTGGCGTGACGCTTGTATTCGGGCTTCTTGAGGAGATCGGCGTTATGGCACGGATTTCCTATGTCTTTGACAATACCATGGCGAAGCTCGGACTGCAGGGCAAATCAGTCATGCCCTTCCTCATCAGCTTTGGCTGTACCATGGGCGGCGCTGCAGGAACCAGGGTGATCGACAACTGGGGACAGAAGGTACTGACCATAGCCCTGGCGTGGGCGGTACCCTGCGGGGCTGCATGGGCGGTGATCCCCATGCTGTCTACGGTGTTTTTTGGCGCGTGGGTACCGGTGATCATTGCGGTGATCCTGCTTGTGATGCTCCTTCACATGTGGCTTACGGCGAAGGTGTTCGGCCGGTCGCTTGTGAAACGGGAGGATCAGTGCGGCATGATCATGGAGCTTCCGCCTTATCATAAGCCGAAGTGGGGCGCGCTTTTCAGATATGTCTTCGGGCGCACAAAGGACACGTTTGTCAGGGCGCTGAAGGTTGTCGTCATAGTGGCATTTGCCTTCTGGCTGCTTTCTTATACGTCTTCAGGAGACATTACGGACAGTATTTTATACAAGGCCGGACATGCGGTGGAACCCTTTACAAGGATTTTCGGCATGGGCTGGCAGACATTTATGGCGTTTATCGCTTCAAGCCTTGGCAAGGAGGGAGCGCTTGGCGTGCTCAGCACCATTTATACCGGCACCGGCACGATCTCCGTTGGTTCAATGGTGGGCGGCGCAGTGGCGGAGAATATCAATGAGCTTCTGACTGCCAATGTGTCTAAGCCGGAGGCGCTGGCCCTTATATTTGCCATGACCTTTAACATGCCGTGTATCGTTGCCCTTGCGGCCACCTATCAGGAGACGCATTCGGCCAAATGGACGGCGAGGATTGCCCTCTATTATACCGGAATCGCGCTGGTGCTGGCGGGAATCGCGTACCATGTCGGGATGCTGATCTGGTAAAGACCTGCTGCCTCCAGGCGGACGAGGCGTATAAGAATGTGATTCCGGCTGCATATGGAAAAGGAAAAGAAAAATGAATGAACTGATGGAGTTATTGAGGGACGGAAGATCCAGGACGCTTGAAATGCTCGCGGTGGAGCTTCACGAACCGGTTGAAATCGTAAAGCGTGACATTGAGTTTCTGGAACGCGCGCATATGATCCGCAGGATTGAATTTACAGGCGCGAAGAACGCGGGATGCGGGTGCGATGGCTGTTCCGGCTGCGGCACAGGGAACAAAACCTGTGCCGGCTGTATGCCGGAGGGCGGCTTTCAGAATATGGGCGTGATGTGGGAGGTGTGCAGACCTGCTGAGTAGTTACGCATCAAAAAAGATTCAGTTGAGAGGCTGGATCTTTTCTTTTGTGTAATATAGTGTGTTAGATGTCTCAGATGCTCCATG
>CAMHJT010000224.1 GCA_946185495.1 uncultured Clostridiaceae bacterium
GGATGTAGTACTGCCTCCTCGCATAAGGCGTCTGGTAGATCACCTCACCGCTGCCAAGTTCCGTGTTCATGATCCCGCTCTGGATCAATATCCCGGTATCCTTCGGGACATAGGGATCATTCAGACGGAGAACTTCACTGTCGATGATCTCCTGCACACTGGAAAGCGTGCGCTCCATGTAATTTTCAAAGCCCGGATTCCATTCCACACGCATTGCCAGTTCACCATTTGGCAGCCTTACCTTGTGAATGATCCCTTTCGGTGTTTGAATGTTAAAGAGCTGTCCTGCCATTACCTGCACACCACCCTGTAATGCTTCAGCAGCTCCTCATCCGTATTGTCCTCCAGCCCGCAGATCAGACCGGACTTCATGTAATCCTTTTTGAGGCTGCTGATCTTATATCCTGCTGTGATCTCCGCGTCACAGACGCCGCACACAGCCATTTCCTGATTGCACTTCGGATTGATGGTCCAATGCGCCGCTGCCTGCTCCGCAGACAGTCCCAGATAGCTGACATAGTCAACATATGTCTTTCCATCCGCGTCCGCTTCCACCGGAATGGTGATATAGAGCATGGGTGTCATGACGATCGCGCCAGAAGACGCAACCGTCTTTTCCGTCACATAGCGGTATGCCACCCCGGAGAGCACTGTCTTATTCCAGCTTTCCGTCTGTCCTGCCTTATGGTAGTTGTAGATTGTGACCTGCTGATCAAACATTAAAACGCACCTGCCAATCTGATATCCAGGCAGTCATAGATAAGCTCCCGGATGGAAGCCGCAAGCTCATCCCTGCCGGACAACGCATAGCTCTCACTGTACCCGTTGTTGCTCACTGATTTAACCGATTTGCCGGACAGCGAAGCCTTGTTGGTATAGAGGAAGTTGCAGAGCTGGAAAACCGCGTCCTGCTGTCTTTCCTCCGGAATCTCCATGTAGGGCTTCACCACCCTGTTATACTCCACCTCAGCCTGCCGCTCTACGGCCGCAAACTGTGCTTCCGGTATTACCTGTGGAAAATGGGAGCCATAATACTCCCAGTCTATGATCTGTGACATTTACAACCCCCACCTCCCTATCATGTAGTTTTCGGAAGAATTCCGATTCCTTTCAGGACGCCTGCCTTTCTGCTGTTTTTCAGCACAGCTCCGGCAATCAGCTCCACCTCACCCTTCTTCACTGCGCCCGGCGCATTGAAATCAGGCAGGTAAGTCTTAAGCATCTTCGAGCCATCCACAGAAATGCCGTGGAACGCATCAAGACCGAGCTTGACCGCGTAAAGGTCAGTTGTTCCGAATGCGGCAGACGTCGGAGTGGAAGTTGCGATCACATCCGCTGTCGTGCTGCCGTTATAGTACTGGCCGCAGTCCATCAGCCGGATACCGTTGTATGTCTCCACCGTTCGGCCGAACTCGTCCCTGTCCCTGCCGTAATACCCGGCACGCCTAGCCGCTGACCTCAGTTTAGTAAGCAGCTTGCCGTTCATCAGGAGCATGTCCGGCTTGCCGTCCAGAAGTCCAAGGAACGTGTCCACTTCATCCAGAAGCGCATTATAATTGCTGTCCAGAGCTGAGGAATCCGAAATGTTAATGCTTGTTGTCATCTCCGTGTCCTTACCGGTCAGAATCTTTTTCAGACCATCAAATGTGTTGACCACATATCCGGATCCGGAAGACGCGGAAGTTCCGTTGATAACAAGGTTGTGGAAGTAATTGGCTCCCGCCTTTGTCTTCTGCTTGATCTGGAAGTCCAGCTCATTGATAGCTCCTGAAGTGTTCTGAATCACCCTGTCAATTTCAAAAGAGCCTCCAAGGATCACCGGGCTTGCTGTCTGCTTGGTTCTCTTAGCCTCATTTGCTGTATACTCGTTGTTGATCTGGCGCACACCTGCCGTAGAGGGCGTGTCAAGTCTCATGTACCCATAGACAAGGTTACTCCCGCCTGTGGGTGAAATCGTATCGTCAAAAGTAAGGGCATCCAGCAGCAGGGAGCTCCTGCGGAACTCGTCAATGACCTGCTGGTCTACCTTGTCGGCATAGCCGACTTTGGCCTCTGCCAATGTAATAGCCATAATCATTCATCTCCTTTACTGTAATGATCCTTTAACGCAGATGCGAGAGTTTCGGTTTTACCGTCTCCTCCGGCACTTCCAACATTACCGATCGTGTCTTTCTTTCCCACTTCTCTCGGTTCTTTTTCCCCGAAAAGCATCTTACTGTCCTCTGCCTCCGTCAGTGCCTTGATCGCCCTGGCGATATCTTCCCTCTGGTTCTTTGACGCTTTGAGTGTCTCGATCTCCAGCAGGGCAGTGATCGCCTTAGCGTTCTTTCCCTTCGCAGTGACGATCGCGTCCTTCACAAGGTCGTTGAAATCCCTGTCCGCGATCTCCTGTTTATGCTGCGCTTCCTTCTCCGCAACATTCTTTTCCAGATCCGCGATTTTCTGTTTCAGGCCGCTGACATCCGCGTCCTTGAACTGCGCAAGGTCCTTATTGAGCTCCTTGATGGTCCCGTCCTGCGCGGCCACCTTTTCCTGCGTGGCCTTCAAATCATCCTGCGCCTTTGTGAGTTCCGCCCTTACCGGTGCCATGTCGGCATTATTGAGGTCGCATACGGAGTCAATCTGCTCCTTGGTCAGTCCCAGTTTTTCCAAATCTTCTCTTTTCATCCTGCATCTTCTCCTTTTAACGATTTTTTTAACGTGGTCTATCACCCACTGGATAGGGCAATGGGAGGAATCGAACCCCCGCCTTGTGGATCGGCATATTCCACAGCATCACCGCGATCATTGCCAGCCTGATAACAGAAAAGAGCCGGCATGACGGTATCATTGTATCGTCATCCGGCTCACAGGCTCTATCTTATACTTGAATGTTATCAGTCGTTCAGTTTTACATTGCTTGCAGTAGGCGGGGAAGTTGACCAGGACGGTGTCCCGCCGGTACTTTAAAAGCCTCTTACTGCAAACGGGGCACAGGTACCATAGTGTTTCCAAGTTCATCACCCCTTGATCAAAATATAGCACACTTGTCTGGGTTTTACAACATATAATTTGACATTATAACGCTCCCGATGTAAATGTGATCCGTATATCATCCAATACATCACGCATTTTCTTTCCGTCTATCAGGTAATTGTCAATCATATCCTCGTATGTTTCAAAACAAGCATCCTGGCTTTCATCATTCTGAATCCCAATTGAAATACCATCATCTGTCCATGGTAATATCGTGTAATCCGTTCCAAAACAAGTAAATTCTATATCTGCACCAAAATCAACCAGTTTTTTCAGCTCATCATTCATGATAATTATCTCCTTTCCGGATAATATCCTTGTTTTTCTCTAAATCAAGCGCAGATAAATATTTGCATCCACTCCTTGGATTTTTATTGTTATAATTGAATTCATGTTTATGCGCTCCCATCGGATGATACTTCGGTCTTCCGTGGTCATCTGTATCATAATCCACCTTGCTTCTGCCTTGTGAATCGTACTCCCTTCTCTGATACACATTTCCATCCTTGCCAATGAAATCTGTAATAGAATTTGGATCACCGGTAAAAGATAACGCACGATTATTATCATCCTTTACAATTATTTTCCTGTTTTTAAGCATTTCTTTGTATCGTTCTAATTCAATTTTATCATTTTCCGCCTGTTTTTCAAGCTCTTTCTTGGTTTTGTACACATTCGTTTTCGTCAGATCAGAGCTGCCCTTCGCCACCCTGAGCCTGTTGTCCTTCGCCC
>CAMHJT010000225.1 GCA_946185495.1 uncultured Clostridiaceae bacterium
TACTGGTTATTCGTGTCCTTTTTCAGATCATCAAATGTCAGTATCTCTTCCTCTTTGTTCTGGTGTATTACATGATCCATATCCGCTTCCTCCTTGTAAAATACAGCTTGCCACGATCGCAAAAACCAACCCTGCCTTGCCTCATCACAGGAGAAACAGATGTAATAACAACTCACAAGAACTGCCAGAACAGCCATGATCCCACAGATTTATCTCTCCTGCTTTTATGTAATTCGACGGGGGTAATAAAAGCAATCGAGAATCCTAATTAATCCATGAAATAATAGAGAAAAAACATACAATACCAAAAGAAAAACCGTTGCTTTTATAGTATTCTATCATCCGGAGATTGAAATAGCAAGTGTTTCTTAAGCTTCCGCTTAGAGATTGTCCCTGACCATACAACTGCCATCCTCACTCTATCATCACGCATTTTTCAGTGTTGTTCTCACATGCTGCTTCCATAATAACAAAATATGTGTCCCAAAAAACGGACACCTATAGCAGTATTTTAACGAATTCCGGTCCATGCTTCCACAGGAGGACTATGACAATATCATGTATAGGAACGCCGCCCAAATGTTCGGCATCAGCATAGGAGGCTGATACCTGATATACAGGCGGGCATTTCCGGCCGGCACACTAGCTGTAATTTCAGCTTTTATTTTCGCCTTGTCAGCATACATCCTTCCTTCACCCCGCTGCTCGGCAAAATATACTGTTTTGGCACGGCCGACGCGCGATCCGACTATGAACAGCCGCGATCCATTACATTACAAAATCAAGATTTTACGCCTGTTTTCAAAACAACTTATCTTTTGTTTTCATTGCTATACAGCGGATTTCATGCTACAATTTTTGTAAAAGTACAGTATTTGAATTTTTTCTGACATAGGAGGGTGTTTGGCATGAAAGAGAGAAAATTATTTCAAAAACTTCTGACCGCTTTATTTTGCATCATCCTTTCCTTATCCTGTTCCGCAACGGCAGCTTCCGCGGAAAACTCTGATCAAAAGATAACGGTAGGGCTTCCTGTGGATCGCTGTCCAATTTTTTACATTGACGAAAAAAGCGGCGAGATTGCGGGAATCGGCGCGGATCTGATGCGCGTTGCGGCAGAGAACGCGGGATATGAGGTTGCCTTCGTTCCCGTTGAGGAGAAAAACCTCAAGTCTGCCCTGGACAACAGCGATTACGACCTGGTCATACCCTTTGGCAGCGCCGTTTCCAGCGCTTCCGGAAAGCCCGTAGTCGTCTCGGAAAACCTGTTCCAGACACCGTTTACACTTGTCACCACGGTTGATCAGGGCCCCCTGACCCTGGATCATCTTCGGGTCGGCATGCAGCATTCCCTGGGAGCCGGAGCCGAAACGGTCAAACAGCTGTACCCGGATATCAAGATCATCCTGTATGATACCATGGAAGAGTGTGTGGAGGCGCTCCGCGCCGGAGAGGTGGACGCCCTGCTGCACAATTCCTATGTGTGGAGCTATGTCCTGCAAAAACCGTCCTATGCCGATCTGGCCGTCCAGCCCTCCAGCATGTTTTCCATGGACTTCCGTGCCGGCACGCCCGACACCTTAGAAGGACGAACTCTGATCGCGCGTCTGAATAAAGGCATTGCCATGTTAAGCGACACGCGCCGCCAGGCCATCATTCTGGACTACACCTCCCGCCGCCTGTACCGCTACGATTTTCAGGATTATCTCTACCAGTACGGGCTGGTCCTGTTCCTGATCTTTCTGCTCTTTGTTTCCCTGATCGTGATCGCCCTGCAAAGGATCCGATCACTCCGCAGGAAACAGGCAGAAAGGGTTCGCTGGCTGACGGATCATGACGCGCTGACCGGCGTCTTAAGCATGAACGGCTTCCGTAAACGCGTCGAGGAGCTGCTGCACGAGCATCCCGATATTCCCTACCTGCTTGCCTATACCAATATCAAGAATTTCAAGTTTATCAATGAGACTATGGGACGGGCCACCGGCGATGAGCTTTTACGGTTCTGGGCAGACAAAGCAATGGAAAACCTGTCAGACGCAGATGCCATAGGCCGGCTGGAAAGTGATCATTTTGTCGTGCTCCGGCGCACGGACGGCGAGGATAAGATCCGCATGAATGATGAAAGCGTGATCAATTCCATGCGCAGCTATTTCACAGACCGGGGAAAGGAGAACCGGGTGCAGATGTGCGGCGGCATATATGTGCTGACGCCTGAGGATTACCTTCTGATCGATGTCGACCATATGCTCGACCTTGCCAGAATAGCAGAAAAAAAAGTCCGGGAAACGCAAAAGGACGGCTATGCGTTTTACAATCCGGAACAGTGGGAAAAGGGAAAACGGACAACAGAAATGATCGGCCATCTGTCCACCGCGCTCAGATCGGGAGAGATTCAGGTGTGGTACCAGCCTCAGGTCGACTACGATACCGGAAAGCTCACAGGAGCAGAAGCCCTCTGCCGCTGGAACCATTCCTCCCTCGGATGGATCAGCCCCGCAGAGTTTATCCCGACGCTGGAGGAAGCCGGCCTCATCCATGAGCTGGACTTTTTCGTTTGGGACAGGGTATGCCGGGATCTTCAGAAATGGAACCGCGAAGGACTGCGCAGATCCGTCTCCGTCAATCTGTCGCGCTGCGACATCAAAGAAAACTAGGATATATCCGAGCATTTTCTCGATCTGGTCCATACCTACGGCATAGAACCGGACCAGCTCCGGATTGAGATCACTGAAACTGTATTTGTGGAGGATCCGGATGTTCTGATCACCACAACGGAAAAATTGCGTGAAGCGGGCTTTCAGGTCGAAATGGACGACTTTGGCAGCGGCTACTCCTCCCTGAATATGCTCAAGGATGTGCCGGTAGACCAGATCAAGCTGGATCTCCATTTCCTGACAAAGTCCGGCAGCCCCGAAAAGAGCCGCACCATCATCCGCTATATGGTCCAGATGGTACACTCCCTTGGGATGACGATGCTTGCCGAAGGCGTAGAAACCGCGGAACAGGCACAGTTCCTTCAGGCCATGGGCTGCTCCGAGATGCAGGGATATTATTTCCATAAGCCCATGCCCGTACAGGATTTTGAACACATCAGTGCGTCGATCTAGTACATCGTAAATTAAGTAACTGGTACATTCGCGCTGAATCAGTTTTCGAGCAGGGTAACCGCCCCGGCGCATAGTGTGGCAGACGCGTGTAAGGAGGAACTGTTATGTCTGTATTTCAGCTTGATCAAAATCTTATCGCATTTCCCGATCCGGCTCTCGCCGACCCGGACGGGCTGCTTGCAGTCGGAGGAGACCTTAGCGCAGACCGGCTCATCCTCGCGTATTCCAACGGCATCTTTCCCTGGTACTCTGAGGGACAACCCATCCTGTGGTGGTGTCCGCATCAGCGCTTCATCATACGCCCTGAAAACATCCACATCTCCCGTTCCCTCGCAAAATATATGCGGAAGCATAAGGTGCGCATCTTATGGGACAGGGACTTTGCGGACACCATGCACCGGTGCAGGATGCTGCGCGAGAACGCGGAGGGAACCTGGATCACGGACGCGATGGAGCAGGCCTACGCCGGTCTCAACAAGATCGGCTGCGCAATGGCTGTCGAGGCCAGCGTGGACGGCGTGATCGCAGGCGGACTGTATGGCGTGATCCTTGGAATTATCTTATAACATCGCAATCTTTCCAGCCAGTTCGTGAAGCTGGCGCTTGAGTTC
>CAMHJT010000226.1 GCA_946185495.1 uncultured Clostridiaceae bacterium
CCTTATACTTGATATTCAGAATGATCTCATCATCCTTTACATCAATTACGGTTCCTTTCACGATCTTGCCATTGCTGATTCTGCTCTCATCTGCAAGGCTTGCTTCAAACATTTCTCCAAAATCTTCTGCCATGCTACCATGAACCTCCTTAATTATTTGATTAGGGGTAGATGCCCCTGCAGTAATACCTACCCTACCAACGGATTCAAAAGCAGCTAAATCCAAATCAACGAGTGTCTGTATATAGTAAGTATTTGCACATTCTTTTTTGCTAATATCATATAGCTTTTGTGTGTTAGAACTGTTCCTTCCGCCAATCACAATCATCGCATCTACCTGCCTCGCAATAGAAGCCGCTTCCTTCTGGCGTTCTTCTGTTGCATTGCAAATGGTATTATAAACATTTATATTATAACCTTTTCTTACAAAAATTTCAACAATATTATCAAAATTATTGTAATTAAATGTGGTCTGCGCTACAAGACTGAGCATGACATTCTCCGGAACAGAGAGAGTGTCTGCCTCCTCCGCCGTCTCCAGGACGGTAAACGCGCCATGGCAGCGGTCACAGATCCCCTTCACCTCCGGATGGTCCGGATTTCCAACGATAATGATCTGCCTGCCAGCCCTACTTTCTTTATCGACAATATTATGTATTTTCTTAACAAAAGGACAGGTTGCATCCACCAGATTTAGTGATTTTTTTGTGATCGCTTCATAGATTCTCCGCTCCACTCCATGCGCGCGGATGATCACCGTTCCCTCCTCGATCTGCTGAAGCTCCTCCTCGCTTTCAATGATCTGTACGCCCATTTCTGTCAGATCCCGGATGACCTCCTCATTGTGGACGATGGGACCGTAGGTATAGACCTTTTCTCCCTTGCCGGCATATTCATACACAGTATCCACCGCGCGCTTCACACCAAAGCAGAATCCGGCGGTTTTCGCTAATAATACTTCCATTTACAGCCTCTCCTTCGCAGCAGCCAGAATCGCGGCCGTCACCTCGTCGATATCCATGTCGGAGCTGTCGATCAAAACAGCATCCTCCGCCTGCTTAAGCGGCGCGATCTCACGGTTCATATCCCTCTGATCCCTCTCAATGATGTCTGCCTCAATCTGATCAAAGTCAGGAGACTCCCCTTTCTCCACAAGCTCCTTGTACCTGCGGCTCGCGCGCTCCTTTGAGGAAGCCGTCAGATAAATCTTTACCTCGGCGGCAGGAAGAACATTCGTACCGATATCCCTGCCATCCATGACCACATCAAAGCGTCTGGCCATATCCCGCTGCAGCTCCAGCAAAGCCGCCCGCACCGGTGCCTTTGCGGAAGACTTCGATGCCATGTTGCCGGTCTCCTCCGTCCGCAGAAACGGCGTCACATTTTCCCCGTTCAGATATACCTGCTGCAGCCCGTCCTCATACCTGATCTCAACCTGCATGCCGTCACAGGCTGCAGACAGCGCCTTTTCGTCATCAATGTCCACATCATTTTTCAGCAGATCATAGGCGATCGCCCTGTAAAGCGCCCCTGTATCCACATAGATAAAACCCAGTTCCTTCGCTACCTTTTTGGCAATGGTGCTTTTTCCCGCGCCTGCCGGTCCATCAATTGCAATACTTGCCATCTTTTTCCTCCTCTTTCAAAACGGTGTTTGAACCGCATTTTTTCGCTGGCTTCTCTGTCAAAACGGTGTTTACCGCATTTTCTCTGGCTTCTCTGTCAAAGCTTGGTTTAGCCGCCTTGTATTGTCTCTGCGCAGCTTAATCCTGCCAGATGTCCGGTTGACCACGCGATCTGCAGGTTGAAACCTCCGGTCAGGGCATCGAGATCCAGCATCTCTCCGGCAAAATAAAGCCCCTTCACAAGCTTAGATTCCATGGTCGCGGGATCCACCTCCTTCACATGGATGCCGCCCTTCGTGATGATCGCCTCGTCAAATCCTCTGAGGCCGGAAACCGTAAACGACAGGCCCTTGACAGCCTGCCCCAGCCTGTGGCGTTCCTCCCTCGTCAGCTCATGAATCCTCTTGTCCCCCGTCAGGCCGCTCTGCCCTATCACAAGGGGGATCAGGGATCTGGGCAGCAGCCTGTCCAGGCTGTTCTCCAGCTTCTTGTTCCGGCAGGTCTGGAAGTCTCTGACAATCCGCTCATCCAGTGTCTTTTCATCCAGTGCAGGCTTTAAGTCAATTTCAAGCTTCAGTTTCTTTTCCAGATATCTGTGCAATACGGCGCTCGCCTTTAAAATGATCGGCCCGCTTACCCCGAAATGCGTAAATAGCATCTCTCCAAATTCCGAATACACCTTCTTTCCGTCCGCAAAGACAGAAGCGGTGACGTTTTTCAGGGATACGCCCATCCATTTTTTCGTATCCTCCTTAAGCTCCAGCGGCACCAGCGAGGGCTGAAGCGGCACAATCCTGTGTCCCGCCTCCTCCGCAATCTGAAAGCCATCCCTGCAGGCTCCGGTTCCCGGATAGGAGATCCCTCCGGTTGCCAGGATCACGCTTTTCGCGCGCATACGCTTTCCGTCTTCCAGAACAACGCCCTCACATGTGCCGTCCCTTACCATCAGGTGCTTTACCCTGGCCTGCAGCCTGACCTCCACGCCTTTCCTGTGAAGCTCCCGCTCCAGCGCCCTGATCACGTCCGACGAATGATCCGACGCGGGAAATACCCTGCCGCCCCGTTCCGTCTTGCAGGCAAGCCCCAGCTCCTCGAAATAATCAACCGTCATCCGGTTGGAAAACCCGTAAAAAGCGCTGTATAAAAATTTCGGATTGGTCATCACATTCTGGAACAGATCCTCCGTATCACAGTCATTTGTGAGGTTGCACCTGCCCTTGCCCGTGATAAACAGCTTCTTTCCCAGTTTTTCATTTTTTTCGAGCAAAACGACCGGCACGCCCTGTCCGGCAGCCTGAATGGCCGCCATCATGCCTGCCGCGCCGCCGCCAACCACAACAATCTGATCTTCTTTCATCTCTCCGCTCCCTGCCCTATGCCACAGGTTCCCGCCTCCTTCTGTTCCCTGATCCGACGCCATTGATTCCTGACTGCTTCTTCTGTTCCCTGCCTGTTCCTTCCGTTCCCTCTGCCGACGTCAAACAGACCTGCTTCTTCCCTTCTCCGGAGCCGGCAGCCTGTGCGGCAGTTGCTTCGCGAACTCACGCTCCTGATCCTCTGCCAGAAATTGAAGGATATTCTGCTTGATCTGCCGATTGCCCTTCATCATCCTGTCAAACTGCTTTTTGAAATCCTTTGATTCCGCAAGCTCCTTTGCCAGCTCTTTGAAGCGAACCGACTTTTCCTTGTTTTTAAGCTCTTCCAAAAACGGCTTTGCCTCTCCCGTCCTGGCAAGCGAAATCTCCCTGTACACAATGCGGTTGAGGACAAGGGTTGCCATTTTTTCCCGGATCGTTTTCCGTTCCTGCTCCGTGACCGGAGAGGATTTTTTCGCAATCTCAAGAAGTCCCTGCACATCCTCCATGCTCCATCTGCAGATATCCGCGTAAAGCCCTCCCGTCTTGACTGCGAGCTTCTCCATCCTCTGGAGCTTTCCCCATGCCTTTGCCTCGTTTTTTGCCGGCTCGGGCGCTTTCGACGAACGGATTGAGAGCTTCTGGTAGACATCCCACATCTCCATTTTCTCACGGAGCGCATTGTTCTTCTGCAGCACCTGATCCCTCTCAAGCTGCTCCTTCAG
>CAMHJT010000227.1 GCA_946185495.1 uncultured Clostridiaceae bacterium
AGTTACCCTGTTTTCTACTATTATACTACAGATTGCGCAACAAAAGCGCAACAATCAATAAACCGGCCGGAATATTCTTCACGCGCCACCTGTATGATCGGGTAGGATGGATGTATCCACCCTGCCCGCCGCGCGGGGCGCGTCCGGCTCAAGCCGGAACACTCCTCGCGCACCCCTGCGCATAAAAAAAATCCGGAAAGCCCTGACAGGCTTTCCGGAGCTTATATTCTTATTCTGCTTCTGTTGATACGGTTGTAGAATTGCTGGACATAGATCTTGACATCCACTCAGACAGCGGCTCTACAGAACGATCCAGTACTACCATAAGGATGAAGATGAGCAGATAACCGATGATCGCGGTCTTGATCGCCTGTTTTCTCTTCTCCTTCTCCTGCGGCTCCTCAGCAGTTGCATACTTCACGCCAAGAATAATGCAGTACAGGAAACCGCCCGCTCCAACGATCAGCATCAGAGGCTTCACAAAGGACTTCAGAAGTCCGACTACCGGTGAAACAACACCCGTCAAGTCAACGCCCTCTCCTGCGGCAAAAGCCACTCCGCTGAAGGCTGCAACCGCGATCACTGCGGTCAGCGCCATCGCCATACACTTCATTACCTTAATCGTCTTCGGGTTCTTCCAGTCAATTGCCTTTACCTTTCCTGCCAGTTTGTTCATCATGTTCTTCATAATCGTATCCTCCTTTTATTTTTTCATTTTTCACGTCGACTCTGTCTCCGTGGTTTCATCCTCGATCCGCCTGATGTCCTATCAAGCGCCCTATAACTTACGATATCCCTTTATGTTTTGGATATCCGTTTCTCACATGGATGCCGTTCCTTTGATGCCCTTCTCTCCTTTTTCTTTTCTTCTTATCCTCACCCTCATTTCTCTTTGTACTGCCTGTTTCCTTGTTACAATTGCATTGTAGCACAGTATGCGTAACAAAAGCGTAACACCAAACGGGATTTTTCAAATTTTTTTGATTTTTTTTAAAATATCCGCGCCCAATCCGCCCCGTCCGAACCGCACCTCGCTTATTCTACCACAGCTTTCCAAAAAATGCTACTGTTTCTTTATGATCTCTCCTACAACATTTCCTTCTTATGCCAACACACAGGCTCCCGGAGGATCGTTCATTTACAACGGAGGGCTATTTGCGAACGCCGGTTCTTGGTGAGCCGACGAAGGAGGCGAACCTAGCACCGCTGCGTGAGCAACTAAGCGCAAGCGTGCCCGTAGTGTAAATGAACCATCCGCCGGAAGCCGTCCGGTTAGCCAGCACACAGGTTTCATGTTTTTCTTGTCCTGTCAGGCTACATTTGATATAATAGTTCTATATGGGCAGCCGCGGGTGCGGAACCGCGGCTGGATTCGTGAACGAAGAAGAATACATTTTTATAAACTGTCATCCGGGCGGATCGTTGCAGATCGGGGCTGGCAGGGCATATGGAGCGGTTATGAAGAGCAAGGTTGAACAGTACGCCAAGGGAGATTTTTATGTGGAATATCCCGAGGTCAGGTTTTCCAAGAGTTATCTACAATTGAAGATTGAGGCGGGCAGCGTCTATACAGGAAGGATCGGGGTGGAATCGGAGAACGGGATCCCGATGAAGATGATGGTCTATGACGACAGCTATCTGCTGTCCTTTGAGGAGCACGGGCTGATCGGGCTTAAGGGGGATATCGTGTTTACCTTTGACGCGGCGGGGAGGAAGCGCGGCAGCGTATATGAGGGGATTATACATATTATCGGCAATGGCATGGAGCGGAGCATTCCCTACAATATCGAGATCGTGGCTCCGTTTTTCCATGTAAATGACACCGCGCTGGAGGATCTGATGAAATTCTGCGCGCTGGCTGAGGCGGACTGGGACAAGGCCAGGGAGGTTTTCTGGTCGGATGCCTTTGCGCCGGCCCTGCTCGCGGAATACGGGGAGTACAGGGAGGTATACCGTTCCCTGCAAAGCTCGGCGGACCGGGATCAGGCGCTGGAGGAATTTCTGGTCTACATCCATAAGAAACGCGCGCTGACGCTGCAGTGGGAGCATGACCGTTTCCAGTTCCGTTTTCCGAAGATGAAGGAGCAGCATCCGATTTCCCTGCACAAGAATACATGGGGATACTGCAGGATGAGGATTTACACCGACGCGGATTTTATCCGTCTGGACCGGACTGAGATTTGCAGTATGGATTTTGACGGGGACAGGGCTGAGATTACCTATACGCTGGATCCGGAGAGGCTGGATCCGGAAGAGAGCGCGGTGGGGCACATTTTTCTGGAGAACACTTACCAGCGGGTGACGGCCAATGTGCTGGTGAAGAAAAATGAGGAGCCCTCCAGGATCCTGGTGCAGACAGACCATGCGAGCCTGGCGTGCAAGCGGGAGATGGCGGAGCTGATCCACGGTTATCTGGATTACCGGATCGGCAAGGCCGGCCTTACGGATTTTATCGACCGGATCAGGGCCTCGCTGAAGGTGCTGATCGGCTATCAGCCTGAGATTCACGCGTACCGGCTGGGACTTCTGCACATGAGCGTGCTGGCCGGGCATGAGGACACGGCCAGGGAAGAGCTTAAGAGAATGGAGGCCGATCTGGGTGAATGCATGCAGGCGCCCAGGGAGCGGTGTTATTATCTGTACCTCAAGGGGCTGATCTCCCAGGACGCGTCCCAGGTCATAGCGGCGAGGCGGGAGATTGAGGCGGCGCTGATGACGGAGCCGGACAAGATCTATTATTTCTGGCTGCTGATCCAGGCGGATGACAATTACCAGAGCAACCGGCAGAAGCTGTATTCCAGGATCGATTCTCTGTTTGCGGACGGCTACCGGTCTCCTGTGCTGGAGGTGGAGCTTTGCGAGATCCTGAATGAGGATCCGCTGCTGCTCCGGAGACTGTCCCCGCTGGAGCTTGCGGCGATCCGGTTCGGGCTGCGCAACCAGTGCCTGGAGCCACAGACGCTGGAGGTGTTCTTACAGCTCGCGGCGAAGGAAAAGGAATTCCGGCAGCAGGTATTTTCCCTGCTGTGCGCAATTTATGAGCAGGAGAAGAAGCCGGAACTGATCCGCCTGATCTGTGGGATGCTGATCAAGGGCGGGAGGCTGGAACAGCAGTACCACCAGTATTATCTGGAGGGCGTCAAATGCGGACACAAGCTGGTCGGGATCCAGGAGAACTATCTGCGCAGCATGGACAGGAGCAGCTATGAGCTGATCCCGGAATCCGTGCTTCGGTATTTTAATTTCCGCGGCCTGCTCTCAGACGCTGAATACGCGTATCTTTACGCCAATGTGATCGTGAACCGTCGCAGGTATCTGGGACAGTATGATGAGTATGTGCCCAATATGCAGGCCTTTATGGAGGAGCAGATCCTAAAGGGCAATATCAGTGATGACTTAAGCATCCTGTACAGCGAATTTCTGACGCCTGAGTCGGTGAAGCCGGCGGTGGTGCCGAAGATGACGAGCCTGATATTTAAGCGCAAGCTCACGGTGATGAATGACAATATCGTTTCCGTTGTGGTATCCCACCGGGAGCTCTCCATGGAGCTTACGGTACCGGTGGAGAATCATGCGGCCTATGTGGACATGATCACGGAGTCGGCGGTCATTTCACTGGTGGGCCGCCAGGGGAACCGCTATGTCAG
>CAMHJT010000228.1 GCA_946185495.1 uncultured Clostridiaceae bacterium
CAAGAAATCTTATTGAATTCCTTCCTCCAGCCCTTCGCATTCTCCGAAAGAACTCCAATCTCTTCCACTATCTCATACTTAAAATTCGCCATCGTCTTACTCCTTCGTCTTAAACTTCTTTCCTCCCAGCATCATCAGATAATAAAACGCCGGTCTTCCGTTTACTAATTCCATGCCTCAAATCCTTCCTTTTCCCATAAGATCCGCATCAAATTGTCCGCTTTCATCTATCACCTTTTATTCCGCCTGTCCCGCCAATCCATGATCATACCGTCTTTTGTAATAATCCATCGTCCGGAAATCGATCACATCCTTCATATGTGCCGCAAAGCATTCATCCTTTATGATCTCCTTCAGATCATCGCAAAGTGCCAGCGCCGTGCCGTCTCTCCGGACAAAAAATCCCTTGCCGGACTCCTGCAGAAAATGTACGGGCATCTGAAGTATTTTCTTAATATGATCCCGGTCGGATATCCCGCGATACCTCTCATAGGTCATATCCTTGTCGAGATCTCTCCAGTTCGTTCCGGTGCCAAAAAATTTCTTCCATGCCTTGAGGAGCTGAGCTTCTGTCACCTCCATCAAGATATCACCCTGATTATAGAACGCCATCAAAACCGGCATCTTGTAAACCTTTGACATATTGGTGGTTTCCAGAAGATTTATGAACTCCCTGCCCACGCTGTTGTAAAGACGTTTTTCTGCCTCTGTCAGATCTCCAAGCTCCTGAAGATATTCCAGATACCGCCTGAACGGGTTATCCCTTGAATGCTTCATAGCCAGCTGATAGACATCCTCTTCCATCCCCGTGAACAGATCCATCCGGAGCGGCCGGTACCCTGTCTGGTCCTTCACCCGGATATATTCATCCTTTATCCTGTCTCTGAGCCTCATCTGTTTTTTGTCCATTTCCTGAAACAGATCTATGAGACGCATATCAAAATCAACGATACAATCGTCCGGAAGCTGCTCTTTATCAGCCGGATGATACGGCCTGCCGTCTCTTTGATAACCCTCCGTGATGTAATACCGTACATTTCCGGCTTTTTCGTAATTTCCGATAAAATCCAGAACATTAAGGTATTCCTTCCCCCGGTCGCGCCGCAGCCCGCGGCCAAGCTGCTGCAGAAATACTACCGGTGATTCTGTGGGCCTTAAAAACAACACCATATCCACAGAAGTAATATCTACCCCCTCATTAAACATATCCACTGAAAAGATTACCCGGATCTCCCCTTGTTTCAGGCTCTCGATCGCGTCGTTTCTGTCTCTGGAATAATCGCCATTCGCATTACTGTAAACCGCCACAGACGGGACGCCTCTCTCTGAAAATGCCCTTGCCATGTCTTCCGCATGCGCTCTGGAGCAGCAAAATCCAAGGGCGCGCCGGGATCCATATTTGCAGTAATATTTGTAGATCAGATCATATCTGCGTTCATTTGAAATAAATCGTTTATTGAGCTCATTTTCATCAAAATGTCCCCGGACAAGACGCAGGCCCTCATAATCCGTCGTATCATCATAGATTCCATAATAGTGAAACGGCACAAGCATCCCTTTGTTGATCGCTTCCCGAAGCGGGATCTCATATGGCACATTATAATCACACAGCTCATATATGCTCCGGCCATCCATACGCTCCGGAGTTGCTGTCAGGCCAAGCATAAATTCAGGCTTAAAATATTCAACCACGCGCCTATACTGGTCTGTCACGCCGTGATGGATCTCATCGATGACCAGATACTGGAAAGCATCCTGTTTGAAATATTCCTCCTTCAGGTATCTGCTGTTTCCAAGCGTTGAAACCGATGCAAATAGGATGGGCTTGTCCGTACATTTTTCATCCCCGTTGAAAAAGCCGTATTCCTTCGTTCCTCTTATATTCGCAAATGTCACGGCTGCCTGTTTTAAGATTTCTTCTCTGTGAGCCACAAAGAGGATCCTGTCATATTTTTTGGAGTCAAATGCCGCCAGCGCTGTTTTCCCCACGCCGGTTGCCGCCAGCACAAGAGCCTTTGTCGCGCCCTCCGCCCTGGTATTTTCAAGCGCGCAAAGCGCCTCGATCTGGGCGCCCCTTGGCTCAAATAATGGGATAACCTTATACTCCGGATTGGCCTCACTTTCATCATATTTTTCCAGATCTTTAGAAGCCGCCGGCCTATGCCAGTTCTTTGAATATTCCTTCAGCCGCGCGTCATCGATCAGCACAGAATGATGGTAAAACAAGTCCTCAAAGACCGCATAGAACTTTTCATAATTCACCCTGTCTGTCAGGCTGCTGAACCGATAATTCCACTCAATTCCTGAAGTTAAGGCACTCCTTGAAATATTCGAAGATCCAATGTAAATCTCGCTGTGATTCTGATAATGAAAAATGTATGACTTGGGATGAAAGGATCGTTCCTTCTCATTATAGAACCGAAGCTCCACCCGATCCTTAAGCTCATGCTTGATCAGATATAACGCCGACGGCTGAGTGATCCCCAGATAGTTTCCGGTAAGGATCCGGACACGTGCCCCTCTGTTCAGGGCAAGGTTCAGCTCCTTGAGAAGCATCCGGACGCCGGATTCCATCAAAAAGGAAACGATCATGTCGATCTGCACCGCCTTCTCCATGCTGCTGACCAGCTGATAATAGAGATACCTGCTCTTGTCCCTGTCACCCGTCATCACGTCCGTGCGGGCGATTTTCTCAGCTTCTACGATTCTATTTTCTGCAGAATTAGATTCAGCCACTTTTCATCACCCCTGCCCGGGCGGACATCCGCCGTCACCCACTCATCCATCCGTTGGATCCCTGTGATCCCGCTCAGAAAATCACCGAATGATTCCTCTGTAAAATCCGTAAAATATCGTTCGTTTCGATAGCCTTCAAATTCCCCGTATTTGAAGGAGGTGTATAGATACCCGGATTTTTTTAACGCCCGCTTCATCCTGTTAAACACATCCGGCAGTTCCTTTTTCGGCAGATGCAATATGGACGAACAGGCCCAAATCCCATCATACAGATCAACCGCAGATAATTCAGAAAATAACATCTGCCGCACCTGGATTCCCGTATAGGCGCCTGCGATCTCACACAGATTTCCCGAGCCGTCAACCGCGTCAACCTGATATCCCTTTTCCAAAAAATATTTCGTATCTCTTCCCGCACCGCAGCCAAAGTCCAACAGCCTGCCGCCTGCCGGAATAAGCTTCAAAAACCGTTCCTGCACAGAGGTAAAATCAACGTCCACCGTTCCATTGGCAAATGCTTTTGCGTTTCTTTCATAATAGCTTAACGTGTCATTCATATGTTACGCTCTCACTTCTATTTCTCTCAAACCATCTCCGTACTGCCTGACGTGACATAACGCCATACCTTCTTTCCATCCTACCACAAAAATCGTCATTTCTCAACAATATTCTATCGGTCACTTTAGTTTTCAAGCCATACAGACCGAAAAAAGGACCAGCATTCTGCTGGTCCTTGATGGATCGGTATACGGTTTATATCACACAGTATTCTTTTTCACGATCAGGCACTTCTTGCCCTCGAACGCAAAGCCGTACTCCAAAATCTTCGTCACTCCCTTTGCCGTGAGATCCGCCGCGTACTGCTTCTCCTCGATCTGCGCAAGGGCGTTCT
>CAMHJT010000229.1 GCA_946185495.1 uncultured Clostridiaceae bacterium
TAGCGGAGGAAGATCAGATGGATGTTTTTGGCAGGTATGCGCCATTTATTCAGGATTATATATACCGGTCGGGCTGGAAGACGATCCGGGCGGTGCAGAACGCGGCGGGGGACGCGATCTTTCATACGCAGGAGAATGTCCTGCTGACTGCCTCCACTGCTTCAGGCAAGACCGAGGCGGCTTTTTTTCCGGTTCTCACCCTGCTTTCTGAGGATCCGCCAAGGTCGGTGGGGGTACTCTATATCGCGCCGCTGAAGGCGCTGATCAACGACCAGTTTGAACGGATCAGCGAGCTGTGTGCGGAAACAGGGATCCCGGTGACGAGATGGCATGGGGATGTGACGCAGACGCAGAAACGGCGGCTGCTGAAAAAGCCTGCGGGCATTTTGCAGATCACCCCCGAATCCCTGGAGTCTTTGATGATCAACCGGCATATGGAGATCGCGTCCCTGTTCGGGGACCTGCGGTTTATCGTGATCGACGAGATCCACTCCCTCCTGCGGGCGGACAGGGGCAGCCAGACCTTCTGCCTGATCGAGCGGATGTGTGCGCTGGCGGGCTGCAATCCCAGAAGGATCGGACTGTCGGCTACCATCGGGGATCCTGCGGCGGCGGGGAAATACCTGGCCGCAGGCAGCGGGAGAGGGACGGTGATCCCGAAATTCGACGGGGGCCGGGAGGTGTGGCGGCTGTCTATGGAGCATTTTTTCAACACTGCGCCCCAGGCGGACGAGGGGAAGCCTGCCAAGGCAGAGGCAGCCAGTGAGGAGCCTGCGACGGATACCGCCCCGGTGGCTGCGGATCCGGGCATCGGCTACATATTTGAGCATACAAGGGGGAAAAAATGCCTGATCTTCACCAATTCGCGGGAGGAGTGCGAGACGGTCTGCCAGCAGCTGCGCCAGTACTGTGAGGCGCGGCATGAGCCGGACCGGTTCCTGATCCATCACGGCAACCTTTCCGCCGCTTTCCGGGAGAGCGCGGAGGAGGAGATGAAGGATGATGATTCCCTGATGAGCGTGTGCGCCACGGCGACGCTTGAGCTTGGAATTGATATCGGCAGGCTGGAACGGGCCTTCCAGATTGACGCGCCCTACACGGTATCGGGCTTTCTGCAGCGCATGGGGCGGACCGGCAGGCGCGGGGCGCCATCGGAAATGTGCTTTGTCATGCGGGAGGATCACCCGGAGGCGCGGGCGCTTCTTCCGGTGATGATCCCATGGTATCTGGTGCAGGGCATCGCGCTGGTACAGCTTTATATCGAGGAGCGCTATGTGGAGCCGCCGAGGGAGGAGAAGCTTCCATTCAGCCTCCTGTACCACCAGACCATGAGCACGCTGGCCTCCTGCGGGGAGATGACGCCTGCAGAGCTGGCTTCCAGGGTTTTGACGATCTCGGCCTTTTGCCGTATTTCGCAGGACGATTACCGCGTGCTGCTCCGGCATCTGATCCGGACGGACCATATTAACCGCACGGAGAACGGCGGCCTGATCGTCGGCATTACGGGAGAGCGGATCGTGAACAATTATAAATTTTACGCTGTCTTTCAGGAGAACCTCGAATATTCGGTGCGCAACGGCTCCGAGGAGCTCGGCACCATCGTCAAGCCGCCGCCGGCGGGGGATAAGATCGCCATCGCGGGGCGTGTCTGGGTGGTGGACGAGGTGGATCATCAGCGCCGGGAGGTGTACTGTACGCTGGTAAAGGGCAATATTCCCGCGTATTTCGGAGACGTGGCCGGGGATATCAACACCCGGATCCTGGAGCGCATGCATGGGGTTCTGTGCGAAGACAAGGGCTATCCCTATCTGATGCGCCGCGCTGTGTGCAGGCTGTCGGAGGCGAGGGAGACCTTCCGTAAGGCGGAAATGGACCGTGAACCGCTGATCCATTTGGGAGGAAGGATGTGGGTGCTGTTTCCCTGGCTTGGAAGCTACGCGTTTCTGGCGCTGGAGCGCTTTTTGAAGATCATCTGCGCGGAACGGCTGGGACTGAAAGGACTTGCCCCGGTAAGGCCTTATTATATGCAGTTTACCATGCAGGCGGACGCGGAGGAATTCTACCGCGTTACCGCGGAGAAGGCTGCGGAGGAATTTGATCCCCTTACGCTGGTCTATCCCAACGAGGTGCCCGTCTTTGAAAAGTATGACGGCTATGTGCCGCCGGAGCTGATCCGGAAGGGATTCGCGTACGGCATCCTGGATATCGCGGGCATGAAGCGGAGGGTGCTGGGGTGGAGTGAGGAGCATAGGATCGTATAGCGGAGCCTTGAAAAAACAGGATACAGTCGCAAGTTTGAATGCAATGCGTAAGCGGGTAAAGGACTACTGGAAGTATTTTAATGCGAAGATCTGAAGGATGGGTCGGTAGCTACGGTTCAGTAAAGATTGTTGTGATAATCAAAAACGCTCAACACTGTGGAGCGAATTGAAAGGAGAATTGAATTATGAATAATATACCGGAATCCCATGATGTCAGAACAACTGAGGATTCACGCGAAAAAACGATCGTCAGGACAAGCATCATCGGAATCGTTGCAAATGTGTTTCTTGCGGTATTTAAGGCGGTGATCGGCCTGGCCACCAGATCCATTGCGATCACCCTTGACGCGGTCAACAATATTTCCGATGCGGGAAGCTCCCTGATCACCATTGTGGGTACGAAGCTGGCCGGAAGGGAGCCGGATAAAAAGCATCCCTTCGGATACGGAAGGATCGAATATCTGAGCGCCATGATCATATCCGTTATCGTGCTGTATGCGGGTTTTACTTCTTTTGTTGAATCCGTCAGGAAGATCATAAATCCGGAAACGCCGGAGTATAGCACGGTTTCTCTGATCATCGTTGCGGTTGCGGTTATCGTGAAGATTGTTCTCGGAAGCTATGTCAAAGGGGTAGGAGAGAGGGTCCATTCGGATTCTCTGGTCAATTCCGGAAAAGATGCCATGCTGGATTCGGTCATTTCCGCTTCAACATTGGTGGCTGCAGGAGTCTTTCTGATATTCAGCATTTCACTGGAGGCATGGCTTGGCGCCATCATTTCCGTCGTGATCATAAGATCCGGCGTGGAAATGCTGCGGGATACGATCTCGCAGATTCTTGGGGAACGCAACGACGTGGAGCTTGCCCGGGAAATACATGAGACAGTTGTCAGCTTTCCGGATGTGAGCGGCGCTTATGACCTTGTTCTCAATAATTACGGACCGGGCAACTGGAACGGTTCCATCCACATCGAGGTCCCGGATACCTATTCGGCCAACGAGCTGGATCAGCTGCTAAGGGACATCACCGTAAAGGTGTTGACAAAGCATCACGTCATCATGACGGCGATCGGCGTTTACTCGATGAATACGCAGGACGGGGAGATCATAGCGGCACGGGAGAAGGTCAGGGAGATCGTGTGCGCCCATGAGCATGTAAAACAGATGCACGGATTTTATCTGCTCAAAGAGCAGAAAAAAATGCGCTTTGATATCGTGGTCAGCTTTGAAGCAAAGGATCGGAGGAAGGTTTATGGGGAGGCTCTGGAGGATGTTCGGAAAGCTTTTCCCGGATATCAGCTTGAAGCGGCACTGGATACCGATTTTTCGGAGGAATAG
>CAMHJT010000230.1 GCA_946185495.1 uncultured Clostridiaceae bacterium
AAATGAGGCTTTGATCGACCAGCTTACCTCCTTAGACAGCGAATCAGCCGCGCTTTCCACCTATCAAAAAGTATCCTCAAACGAATCCGGAATTATTACCTATTATCAGGACGGATATGAAAAGTTTGATATTCATAATTTTAAAGCAGCTGATATCGACAAGGGAGCCTATAAGAAACAGACGCTTAAAACCGGAGAGATCATTAATGCCGGCGATCCTGTGTATAAGCTGGTTACATCGGAAAACTGGTATCTCGTGGCGCCCATTTCCGCTGAAGATGCCGCTCTGTTAAAAAAACAGGACACTGTCCGGATTAATATCCACAACAGTTCGCGCGATATCCGATGTCCATTTGAACTGGAAAAGAAAGACGGTTCGGATTTTATCATCCTGACTCTGAACCAGCAGATGGTCAATTATATCAATGACCGATTCATTGATCTGGTCATATACATGGAACAGAATAGCGGACTGAAGATTCCTAACACATCGATTACAAAGAAAACCGTGCACAAAATTCCGAAGACATGGTTCTCCAAGGGTTCTGACAGTACCCGGGAAACCTTCCTGAACATAAAAACCCTGGATGAGAAGGGAGAACCCAGCATCAAGCAGGTGGAACCGGAAATATTAAAAAGGGATGACAAATTTTATTATGTGAATCCAAATTCCCTGGAAGCCTCCGATATCCTGCAGAATATAGACACCAATGAAACCATGTCTGTATCTTCTTTTCCGACTGAGGAGCTTGACGGAGTCTACTGTGTCAACAAGGGGATTACTGCATTCCGTTACATTGAGATCAAATACCAGGATGACGAATATACCATTGTGTCCGCTGATGTGCCCTACAGCATTGCATGGTATGACAGAATCATTCTCAATCAGTCAATGGTAGAGGAAAATCAAATTATAAAATAATAGGCGTTTGCGAAACAATGTACTTTTTCGGTCGGTTTTGTGCAGAATATATTTTTTCTTGGTCAACGTTCCTAATGCCGGCGAAAAAACATATATCCTGCACAAAACCTCAGTCTCCATTTTGAGTTTCGCAATTACCCATTATAAAATAAAAATACGAGGTGATCATATTGGTTACAGACAATTACAGAACTGTCAGGGAACAGGTGGATGCCTGTGCCCTGCGCTGCGGCAGAAATCCGGAAGAGATTACTTTGATCGCTGTCAGCAAGACAAAACCGCTTTCTGATATAGAAGAGCTGATTCAAGCTGGCGTCCGGGAGTTCGGCGAGAACAAAGTACAGGAATTATGTGAAAAGTGGGAAAACGTATCCCAGCCGGTACATTTCCATCTCATCGGACACCTTCAGACCAATAAGGTAAAATATATCGTTGACAAAGCCTGCATGATCCATTCCGTCGATTCCCTCCGGCTGGCGAAGGAGATTCAAAAGGAGGCAGCCAAAAAGCAGGTCACTGTAGAAATCCTGATTGAGGTGAATGTGGCGGAGGAGGAGAGCAAATTTGGCCTTAGCGTGGATGAAGTGCTTCCTCTCGTTCAGGAAATATCCGGATATCCCAATCTTCATGTCAACGGGCTCATGACTATTGCGCCATTTGTAGAGGATCCTGAGGAGAACAGAAATTATTTTCGCGCTTTAAAACAATTATCTCTTGACATAAAAGAGAAAAACATTGATAATATTGATATGAATGTCCTATCTATGGGTATGACAAACGACTATCTGGTTGCCATTGAAGAGGGGGCAACGATGGTTCGTGTGGGAACCGCTATTTTCGGTACCCGCAATTATGCCTTAGGTTGACTAGTATCATATCAGAAGGAGAGTAGCCATGGAAAAAAAAGGAATTGGAAAACTGATCAATCAATTGATTCTTACCGATCCGGAAGAAGACGACGATGATTTGTTTGAAGAAGAGGATTATTATGAGGATACTCCTCCCAAAAAAAAGAGTAGTAAGGAAAAAAAGATCGCCCGCTCCTATGATGAGGATGAGGATGAGGATATAGAAGAAACCTATACGCCCAGGAAAACCCGTACAAAAAATTCGAAGTCTTCCGGGGCCAGCAATTTAGTATCTATCAACAGTCGCAGCAGTACAAGGAGCAGCAGTCAGGTGTGTGTCATTAAACCGCAGGAATTCAATGAAGCACAAAAGGTAACCGATTACTTAAAAAGTGGTCGTACAATTGTGATCAATATGGAGGGAATAGAGGTTCACGCCGCACAGCGGATCATCGATTTTATTGGGGGCGCATGTTATGCGTTAGATGGTTCCCTGCAGGCGATCTCAGCGAATATTTTTATTGCCGCTCCCCAGAATATTGATGTCACAGGCGACTTAAGGGATGAGATTTTGAATAACAGCATGTCACCGGAATTATCATCCTTTTAACCGGTCAAATATTTGCACAGCGATTAGAAGAAGGTATTTGGAAATTTGAATAACAATGTATTTCATCACGATACGATATGAACATAACGATATGGTGTGTATGAACAGCTACAAAATATAATGTATGCAGGGGAGGCGGAAACAATGTTAACACCTGAAGACGTGAGAACTAAAAATTTTAAAGGTGGAATAGGATTTGATAAGAGAGATGTTGAAAATTATATGGGAACTCTTATTTCAGACTATGAAACCTTGTATCGTTCCAATGTAGAATTGAAGGACAAGGTGACAACACTGAGCCAAAGTCTCAGCCACTACCGTTCCATGGAGGATTCCATTCAAAAATCCATGACCTTGTCCGAAAAAACTGCTGAGGAGACTGTAAATGCCGCGAAGGATCAGGCCAGGCAGATTACCGGAGAGGCTACCAGAAAAGCAGAGTCCATTGTTGTTGATGCGAAGGAAGAGCTTCAGAAGCTGAAGGAAGAGATCGCTCGTCTTACAGATCAGTTTTCGCTGTTTAAAAAACATTACAGACATATTCTTGATCTGCAGATTCGTTCCCTGGAAGGAGAGATCATCGACATAGATCTCGGTGATTTTGAACGGCCTAAGAAAAATCAGGCAGAAGCCGGGAATGAAGAAGGCGGCCTTGGCGGTCTCGGCGGCGGATATGTCGGCAATAACAACTCCGGCGGCGGATATGATCGTCCTAATCAGGAGCCTGCCTTTAACAGGGGGGCCCTGAATACGGATCCCTTTGCCGAAGCCGCAAATGGTGGACGGTTCAGCATGCACTCTACAGGCGGAGCTCAGAAGAAAGGCGGCCAGAAAAAGACAGGAACCACCGGTATCCATATGGCCGGTGAGAAGAAAAAGACCGGATCACGTCCCGTACAGAATCCTCAGGCAGCAGCTTATGCCCAGCAGCAAACAGCAAGCAGTGTTCACACAGCTCCTTCGGGACAGCCCCAACAGACGGTAAATACTACGTACACTTCACCGGCAGGCGCTCAGCCTCAGCAGGCGGCAAATACCGCTTACACTTCGCCGGCAGGCGCTCAGCCTCAGCAGGCGGCAAATACCGCTTATACTTCGCCGGCAGGCGCTCAGCCTCAGCAGGCGGCAAATACCGCTTACAGTTCACCGGCAG
>CAMHJT010000231.1 GCA_946185495.1 uncultured Clostridiaceae bacterium
GCTTTTCCGCATGATTTCATCCATTTCCCATCTGATATTTCTCAAGCTCCACTCTCCCGTCCACCACCTCGATTCCTTCCGCGGCCAGAAGCTCCGCCTGCTTCCAGGCGCCGCCAAACGCGAATTCACCCGCCAGCTCTCCCTTCGCGTTTACGACACGGTAACATGGAATACTCTCAGGATCAGGATTTTTGTGCAGCGCGTTCCCCACCGCCCGGGCCATTTTCCTGTCGCCTGCAGCCTCCGCGATCTGTGCATAGGTGGCCACGCGGCCATACGGAATGCGCTTTACCGCCTCATAGATCCTCTTGGCCGGACTGTCCGAGATCAGGTCATAGCTTTCCGCGATCATTGTCCGGATATCCCGGTCCGGGATGCTCCCGTCCAGAATGATCGTGTTCCAGTGTTCCTTGTTCTGGTGATACCCAGGGATAACGGAGGAATAGACGTCTCTCCAGAAAAAAGCTCTCTCCGGTTCTGCCTTCACATTCAGGTTGATCTGCCCATTCCTCTCATACGTCCATAAAAACGCCTTTTTATTGCCCCGGTAACGCACCAGCTGCCAGTTCGGGTCACGAAACGGCGCATCCTGGTAGGTATCCGGGAAGGACAGCCCGTATGCCAGCGCCTCTTCTCTGTTGTCCATCTCATTCACCTTCTTTCTCTGCAGAGCAACCGAAAAGGCTTAACCCTTCGGTGTCATGCAGCCGCAGAGTACATGTGCCCCGTGCAGGCACGAAGCGTGTGCCTTGGCTTGTTGTTATACAAAATGCCACAGGCAACAAAGGACTGTATACCTGTGGCGCGTAATGCATAAATAGTTATACCGCTATTCAAATGACACTCCCGCATTTGCCCCGTCCCCGATAATGGAGATCCAGGTCTTGCCGGGATTTAACAGAAGCTCCTTCCCGTCCTCCGTCGTGTACTTGGTCTTGCTCTTCTTGGAGGATTTGCTCCACTTGATCGGAATGACTTTGCCGTCTGTGCAGTAATACCCCTTACCGTCCCCGACCTGTACCAGCTCCTGCAGGTCATTGTCCGGGTTGATGCAGGAATACGAGGAGATCTGGATAATGACATTCTTGAAATTCAGGATGTTGCTGCCTTCCTCCTCCTGGTCGTCGATCTGCGGTGCATTGTACTCATACCGGTCATACAGCTTTGTCTCCTCATTGTAAATAAAATACGGCTTGGAGTAATTACTGAAACTGACATGAATCGTTGAGGCCTTCTCTCCGCCTTCCAGCTCCTTCTCCTCCTCATTGAAGGACAGCACCTTCTGATGCTTGGGCGAATACTCCGTACTGTACTTAAAATGCTCGATACCCTCCTTCACCCTGTCAGAGGTGGTGTAGGCGTTATGCGGCGCAACCCTGCTGTTGTCCCTGTAAAAGCCCGGATCATAGTAAAGGCCGTTGATATTGTCGATCGCCCCCTTGTTGAGCATGGACTCCGCAGGCTTGGACTGCCCGTAATGCACATAAATGGCATTGTACTCATTGGCAATATTGATATAGTAATGGCGCGCGCTCCGGACAGAACCGATCTTCTCTAAGCCGTCATAATTGGAAAAAATCGGCATGATTCTGGTTATGCCGCCCTCCACCATGCACTCGTAAATAATATCGGCCTTCTTCGTGCTTGAAGACGGAAGCGCCTCCTGTAAATTGTTGATCATGACCGCCATCGGCCGCTTGCTTACAAAATCCTTTGACCATTCCCCGGTCAGCTCATTGTAAGTGCCCTCATGGGGTGTCTCTGTGGTCGCCTCCTCTGTTGTGACAGCTTCTGTTGTGACAGCCTCTGTCGTTGCCGGTGCCTCTTCCTTTTTTCCGCATCCGCTCATGCCAAGCGCCATAACGCCCAGCAGGGCAAATACAAGCATTTGTTTCTTCATAGCTTTCTCCTCTAAATCGCAATTTTTCCCGACCTCATCCGGTCGGATGCCGATACCGCATCAGCCACCCATAGTATGTGAGCAAACGATATCCGGCCTTTCTTCTCTGGTTTTCCGCGAAGCAGTTCCGTCCCCCTGAACAGTTACATTCAGGCTTCACTCATCTGTCCTCCACGGTCTCCCTTACATACCCGATGCCCGTCAGGATCTCCTCCTGCATCTGTTCCATCCGGATCCGTTCCTCCTCTTCCATATGGTCGTAACCGGACAGATGCAGCATGCTGTGGGCGATCAGAAACGCAAATTCCCTCTGCAGGCTGTGTCCATAAAGCTGCGCCTGTTCTTCCGCCTTTTCCAGCGAGATCAGGATATCTCCCAGCAGAAGCTCGCCGGTATCCGCGTTAAAATATTCCGCCTCCGACTCCTCCACGATGGAAAAATCCCCTGCCGTCTCAAACTCGATCGCGGGAAATGACAAAACATCCGTAGGCGCGTCAATCCCCCTCATGCGCTGGTTCGTCTCCTGAATGCCGGCATTATCCGTCAGGAGAATATTCAGTTCACATTCATAGGGACAGCCCACGTATTCGAGGGAAGCCTCCACCACCTCCTGCGCGATTTTCTCGTAATTCATTCCCTGCTCCAGCGCAGATTCATTTTCCATCCATATCGTCATCTTCTGCTGTACCGCTCCTGTTCTTATGTAATAGGGGTACCGCCTGTTCCAGACGTCAATCCCTCAGCTTCAAAACATGTACTATTATATCCAAATTGAAATGATTCGTCAACCTCACTGTAACAGTTCACCCTTCATGTTCGATCCTCAACCAGTACACAATTCACCCTTCAGTCAATACACAGGCTCCCGGAGGATAGTTTATTTGCAACGGAGGACTATTTGCGAACGCCGGTCCTTGGTGAGCTGACGAAGGAAGCGAACCTGGTACCGCTGCGTGAGCAACTAAGCGAAATGCATGAGACATTAGCGAGCCCAAGCCAAAGGCGCAGGGCAAGCTTAGATCAAAGGTATGCTTTAGCTCGTGCCCAAAGTGCAAGTGAACTATCCGCCGGGAGCCGTCCGCTTATCTCAAAGAAAACTCACTCACTTCTTCCTACGTCCCTCATAGTCATCATACGCCTTGACAATCTTCTGCACCAGCGGATGCCGCACCACATCCTGGCTGGTCAGCCTGCACACCCCGATTTCATCGATATTTTTCAGCACCCGCAGCGCGACCTCCAGGCCGCTTACCGCGTCCTTCGGGATATCCTTCTGGGACAGGTCGCCGGTGATAATCGCTTTCGACCCGAAGCCGATCCTGGTCAGGAACATCTTCATCTGCGCGGGCGTCGTGTTCTGCGCCTCATCCAGCACGATAAAGGCGTTATCCAGCGTCCGGCCTCGCATATAGGCAAGCGGGGCCACCTCGATCAGCCCCTTTTCCATGTTCTTCAAAAAGCTCTCTGCCCCCATGATCTCATAGAGCGCGTCATAGAGCGGGCGCAGATAGGGATCCACCTTGCTCTGCAAGTCTCCGGGCAAAAATCCCAATTTCTCGCCCGCCTCGATAGCCGGCCTTGTGAGAATGATCCGGTTGAC
>CAMHJT010000232.1 GCA_946185495.1 uncultured Clostridiaceae bacterium
CTCCATTCTGGCAACCGCTTCCTCCGCCTTTTTCCCAAATTTTGTATCCGATATATATGTCCCAATGCCGGCGTCAAGCTCCGCCCTGTGCTCCTTCACAAACGCCTCTGCCTTGTGCTCCAGTGCGATGCCGCCGATGGTTCCCAACCCGATATACTCTGTCATTTTCCGGTAGGCAGGAAGATCGCCCAGAGTTTTTTCCACCGCCCTGTCCAGAGCCTCCCCCTTGAACCCGGCTTTCACAAAGCGATCCACGCATTTCTCCGCGAGAATGTCCCTGATCTTCCCCTCTGCCTTTTTCCTGTCCTCTCCCATGAGAGAATTCCCGGACTTCACCATCTCTGCAAGTTCCTTCACCGCCCGGGCGGCCTTCTCCGCATACCGTTTTGCGTCCCCGGTGCTTTTGGAGGCCTTCGTGTCCAGTGAAACCACTGCTCGGCGTGTCATCTCCCGAAGAGCTGCCTCCGGCATCACTTCATACTCATAATCCGCAAGAACCTGCTGGACTGTCGGGATTCCCGTTACCTCCACCGCTTTGGCAAGATCCTTTTCCTCCGGATGGAGCGTCACCTTCATGTCCTTTGTCAGGGTGCCGTCGGCGAACCGCACCGCGATCTTATCAAGCATTTTGGGCGATGCCAGCGGCGCATACTTCGCGTCTGCGGAACTGCCCCAATACGTAAGCCCTGTAAATGTGGTAAAATTCAGCATTTCCGTATAGGGAATTCCCTCCTTCCGAGCCTGCTCCATCACACAGTCTGCCAGCTTTTCGCCCAGCACCGTCCCCGCAAACACCTGCTCCGGCACATCCTTCCCGTCCAGATAATTCCTTACGCACTCCTGTTTCTGCCGGTGCAGCTTGGAAGAATCTCCCAGCGGTCCAATGATCGATGCCACCGACTTGCTGTAGGAATCATAATCCTTCACCGACGGATCAAGCTTTTTTGCCGCCTCGGCGATCTCCTGCTTGCAGTGAGCCATCTCCTGCCAGGTATCAAACAAATGGTAGGCAAGCAGATCCATCTTTCTCGCCCGGGCAGGATTCTGAGGCCCTTGACCGGGATCCTGCATCTGTCTGACATACTCGTCAATCCCGGGCTTCAAGTGATACAGGCCTTTCGCCATCTTCTCACCCACCCATTTCTGACTCTCCGCGTCATTCTTCTGAAGCTGGCGTACAGCCTCATCAAACATCGCGGACTTTTCCTTCACATACTTGCCGGGGGACATGATATCATCCACGGAATATTTCGGCGTGCCGTCCTCCTTTGTCTCCGCGGCCATGGCCATGATGGCGATGGAATGAAGGGCGGATCTGGTGGTGGAATAGCTGCCCAGCTTTCCGATCTCCATGAGAGACTTCCCCTTCCATTCTCCCTGCCGGAACGGGTCAGCGGCGATATCCCCGTTCGGATCGATCGCCTTGCGGGCTTCCACATCCACGGACATCCGTATCTCGCAGGCTTCTATTTTTTCCCTGTCCCGCCTGCGCTTGTCCTCTATATTTTTCTCCCGCTCCCTGCCGTAAACACCAGCGAACTCCTCCCGGTGAGCATTCAGCCGCCGTTTTAGCTGGAACACCGCGTTCATCCTGGACTTTGCGTAATCCGACGAGGAATTGGTCTTTTTCTCCAGATAGGTGCCGCAAAGCTCCTCCGTCTTCGAGGCAAGCTCTGTGTAGCGCTTTACCTCCTCCGGCACCAGCGGCCTTCCCGCTGTTGCCAGCTTTTTGGCGTAATCTTCCAGCTTGTGAAGGGATTCCTTCATCGCACGAAATTCCGCCGAGGACCGGATCACCTTGGAATCCACCCGTTCAATGGACCGGCAAAATTCCTCCACGATCTCCGCGTTGCGCTTAAGGTCTTCTGCGGAAAAGGTCTTAACTCCATACTCCCCTCTCTCCACACGGGAATTGGGATCTAAGTCCAGCCCTTTCTCCAGTACCTTAAAATATTGATTTTCAGCCTTTTTCAGCTCTTTTTTCAGGTTTTCCTTTTTCGCGGCGTTGTAGGGTGCGGCTTCTCCTTTGGTCTTGACATTCTTAAATTCATAGAAGCTTTCTTTTGAGATTTTGCTGTCTGCCGTGTCCAGTACATCCGGAAGCTGCGCGTCCTCTGCCTCCACCAGCTTCTGGTAGAGCTCGGATTTCCGGATCTCTTTCAGATAGAGCGCCTTAAGCTTCTCCTCCCCGTCCTTTCCCGCCAGGATGACCTCCAGATCGCTGATCTCATTCCTGCCGAGGGCAGACGTCACCATTCCGTCCACATTCATTGTGAGCATCGTAGTGGCAGCCATCTGCTCCCCGTGCTTCGTCAGGGGATTCCCCTCGTCAAATCCGAGCTTCCGGGTAAAGCTTTCCACCTCCCGCTCCCTTTTTTCCTGTCTCCGCAGGTTCTCCGCATAGGACAGGTTGGCCAGATACTGCTGAAAAATGATCCGCTCCGCCAGTGCCTTCCGCTCCTCGCTTCCCTTAGCAGGCGGCTGTTCCAGGAGGGTTTTCTTATCCTCCAGCGACCGCTCCAGTGCCCGACGCATCTTGCCTGCCGCAGCAAAACGAAGCCTTCCGATCGCATCGTCGCTGCCCTTCGCCATGAGGGGCTCTTTGCCCGCCAGATCCAGCGCGAGATCCATCCCGCCCCGGTCATGCTTGTACAGGATTTCCGCTGTTTTCATCTGATCCGAACGGTAATACAGCCCTTCGCTGATAGATGCCGTCGTATAATCGATCAGATGATCCAGCATCCTTCTCGCGTCCTCCGGCTCTCCCTTGTTCAGCTTTTCGATGGCTTTGGCCGCCTCCTTTTTGCCCTTCAGGATCAGGGAGGTGTAATTGCCCTGGCGCTCCACATCTCCATTCACGATGTTGTCCAGCACAAAAAGCTGTTGAAAGAGCAGCTCATTCCCCATTGCCGAAGAACTCGTCTTCCCTTTTTTGATCCTCTCCGGATCCAACATCGCGCCGATCAGGATTCCCGCCGCAAGCTTTTCGCACTCCTCTTCGCTCATTCCGGGCACCCTCAGCTTCGGCACCTTGACCGCGTCAAATTCTTTCTTATAATTCATCCCCTCCGACAGCTTTCCATCGGATCCGCACACCGCAAACAGCTTGTCATAGCGGTTTGGGCGCGCCTGGATCATCTCCGTAACATCATTTTTATATTTTTCCCTTTCCTCCGGCTTCAAGGCCCTGATCTTCAATGGCGGCATATCCATCCCCTCCTGTTCCTTCTGCGTAGTTACCCTGTTTTCTACTATTATACTACAGATTGCGCAACAAAAGCGCAACAATTTATAAACCAGCCGGAATACTCCTCACGCACCCCTGCGCATAAAAAAATCCGGAAAGCCCTGACAGGCTTTCCGGATCGTATATTCTTATTCTGCTTCTGTTGATACGGTTGTAGAATTGCTGGACATAGATCT
>CAMHJT010000233.1 GCA_946185495.1 uncultured Clostridiaceae bacterium
GGAGGAGGACAGCCATCTTGGAGATTTTATTCAGGACGAGAATGTGCCTGTGCCTGCGGATGCTGCGGCGTTTACATTGTTAAAGGAGCAGCTTGAGGAGGTGCTTGATACCCTGACGGAGCGGGAGCGAAAGGTGCTGCGCCTGCGGTTCGGCCTGGATGACGGACGGGCCAGGACGCTCGAGGAGGTCGGAAAGGTATTCGATGTGACCAGGGAGCGGATCCGGCAGATTGAGGCGAAGGCGCTGAGAAAGCTGAGACATCCGAGCCGCAGCAGGAAGCTGAGAGATTATCTGGAGTGATCATGGATAGAATGCCGGAATTGTCAAAGAGAATGGAGGCTGTGGCGGCTATGGTTCCGCCGCAGTCCTTTACTGTTGCGGATGTGGGCTGTGATCACGCCTATGTATCCATCGCGCTTGTGAAGCGGAAGCTGTGCCGCAGGGTGATCGCTATGGATGTCAGGAGCGGCCCTCTGCGGATCGCCGAGGGAAATGTCATTTCCTGCGGGGAGACGGAACGGATCGAACTACGGCAGTCCGACGGGCTTGGCGGGCTTTCGCCGGGAGAAGCGGATGCCGTGATCCTTGCGGGAATGGGAGGCCTTTTAGTGATACGGATCCTGACGGAGGGGAGGGAGATTCTGGAGGCGGAAAAACCTCCGGTCCTGATCCTGCAGCCCCAGTCCGATATCCGGGAGGTCCGGATATTTCTGTATGAGAACGCATACCATATCGTGAGGGAGCAGATGGTGCTTGAGGATGGTAAATACTATACCGTGATGCGGGCGGAACGGAAGGAAGAAGCAAAGATCAGGACGACTGCGCCAGGATACACGCATCTTTATGAAGAGACCGGAAAAACAGTAGATGCCTTCATGAGCGGACGGCTTGCCGGGAAGCGGGGAGAGGAAGCGCTTTGTGACAAGGGGGAAAGCCCGGCATGGGAGGAGAGCCCGTACTCGGAAGCAGAGTATCAGTACGGACGCTGCGGGTTAAACGGACGGGATCCGGTGCTGGCCGCGTATCTCGAATGGGAGAGGAATGTGCTTACAGGAATCCTGCAGAAGCTGGACCGCCAGGAAAAAATGGCTGGAGGACTTCCTCCGCGGGCTGCGGAGCGTAAGAAGGTTCTGGAAGGGCAGCTTAAGCTGAACAGGGAGGCGCTTGCCTGTTTTCAGAAACATAGAGGAGGAGTAGTTGGATGAAGTGCAGCGAATTGATTGAGATATTGGAGGGGCTTTCACCCGCGGAATATGCCTGTGAATGGGATAATGTGGGACTGCTCGTGGGACGGAGGGAAAAGGAGATCAGGCGGGTGATGATCGCGCTGGACGCGTCGAGGCGGGTTGTAAACCGCGCTGTGGAGGAGAAGGCTGATCTGCTGATCACGCATCATCCCATGATCTTTTCTCCGGTGAAGAGATGGACGGAGGATCATTTTGTGACGGATAAGGCGCTGACGCTGGCAGAGAATGGAATCTGCTATTACGCGATGCACACCAATTTTGACGCGGTGGGCGGCATGGCGGAGCTGGCGGCTGGACCACAGTTTTTAGACCTGGCTGAAACGTCTCCGATAGAGGAGTGCGGGGAGCCGGGAATCGGCATGGGGCGTTATGGCAGGCTGCCGGAGCCGATGACGGCAGAAGAGGCGGCAGAGTATGTCAAGGAGCGCTTCGGGCTCTCGTTTGTGATGCTGTATCAGGATGAGGAACAGCGGCAGCGCAGGTTTGAACGTATCGCAGTGATGCCGGGATCGGGGAAAAGCGATATCCGCCGGGTAAAAGAGCATGGATATGACCTGTTTCTCACAGGGGATATCGGGCATCATGACGGTTTGGACGCCATGGATATGGGGATGACAGTGATAGACGCGACACACTATGGCCTGGAGCATATTTTCATTTCCTATCTGTCGGAGTATCTGGGAGAGAGAACGGGAGAACGGCTAAAGATCATAGAGGCGGACACGGGAAGCCCGGTCAGCGTGAGGTGAGAGGAGGGAACAGGATGATTACTGTAACTATCGGTGAGCAGTCTTATGAGGTTGCGGAGGGAACCCCGCTGGAGAAGCTTGCCAGAAAATACGGAACCTGTCCGGCGGGCGAGATCGTCCTGGCGTATCGCAACGGACATCTGTGCGAGCTGCACAAAACAGTGACGGAGCCCGCAAGGATTGAGTTTGTGACAACGGCGGACAAGATTGGAATAGACACTTATAAGAGAAGCATGATCCTGCTGATGCTGAAGGCGTTCCGCGATGTGCTGCGGGACCGGGGCACTACGGGCAGGATCAGGGTGCTGTTTTCGTTAAGCCGTGGTTTCTACTGTGAGCTGGAATGTGAAAAGGAACGTATTACACAGGAGCTTCTGGATGTGGTGGCGGCGAGGATGGAGACGCTTGTCAGGGATGACATCACGATCGAGAAGCATACATACCAGTCCCACGACCTGATGAAGCGTTTTCAGGCGCAGGGACGAACGGACAAGGTGAAGCTGTTCAATTATCGCAGGGCCTCCAATGCCAACGTGTACCGGCTGGACGATTTTGAGGATTATTATTATGGGTTCATGGTTCCGTCTACCGGTTATCTGCCGTATTTTTCCCTGCACACCTATGAGCAGGGCTTTGTGATGCAGATGCCGGACAGGAGAAATCCGGAGACAGTGCCTGAATTTAAGCCGCAGCACAAGCTGTTTTCGGTACTCAAGCAGTCAGATGATTGGGGCGTGATGCTAAATGTGGACACGGTAGGTGAGCTGAATGACGCTATCGCCGAGGGAGGCATCAATGACCTGATGCTGGTGCAGGAGGCTCTGCAGGAGAAAAACATTGCCGATATCGCGGAGCGGATCCGGAATGAGGATAAGAAGGTGGTCTTGATCGCGGGCCCGAGCTCCTCCGGCAAGACGTCTTTTTCCCACAGGCTGTGTATCCAGCTGCGCGCGCTTGGATTGCATCCCCACCCGATCGCGCTGGACAATTATTTTGTGGACAGGGAACACACGCCGCTTGACGCGGACGGCAATTATGATTTTGAGTGCATTGAGGCGGTGGACACCGCCCAGTTCAATGAGGATATGACGCACCTTCTGGCGGGAGAGGAAATACAGATGCCCACCTTTGATTTCCGTGTCGGTAAGAGAGAGTACAAGGGAAATACGCTCAAAATGGAACAGAGCGATGTCCTTGTGATCGAGGGTATCCACGGTCTGAATCCCAAAATGTCTGAGAAGCTGCCGGATGAGAGTAAATTCAAGATTTACATCAGCGCTCTGACGCAGCTGAATGTGGATGAGCATAACCGGATCTCAACGACGGACGGAAGGCTGATCCGCAGGATTGTGCGGGATGCCAGGACCAGGGGGAACAGCGCGCAGAAGACGATTTTTATGTGGGATTCTGTGAGAAGAGGAGAGG
>CAMHJT010000234.1 GCA_946185495.1 uncultured Clostridiaceae bacterium
CGCAAACCGCACCTTAGGCATGTGGGGGTCGGTGAGAAGAGGAGAGGAGCAGAATATTTTTCCGTATCAGGAGGAGGCGGACGTCATGTTCAATTCCGCGCTGATCTATGAGCTGAGCATCATCAAGCCATATGTGGAGCCGCTTCTGTTCGCGAGTCCCCGGGAGGCGAAGGAGTATCAGGAGGCGAAGCGGCTTTTAAAGTTTTTGGATTATTTTCTGGGTGTCAGTTCGGAGAACATCCCGAACAACAGTATCCTGAGGGAATTTGTGGGAGGAAGCTGCTTTCCGGTATGAGCGAAGCGGTGCCGGACCGGCCTGCTTTCTGACAATTCCGGCTCCGGATATGGGAACGTGCGGGGCTGTCCCGTGAGGGAGGAAAAAACACACGGGAAAAAACCGTGTAATACAATACAGGAGGATTTTATCATCAATGAACAAGATTTCATTAGTACAGGAAATGAAGGAAAAAGCATATCCCGGCAGGGGGATTGTGATCGGAAGGTCACAGGACGGAACCAAAGCGGTGACCGCCTATTTTATCATGGGACGCAGCTCCAACAGCCGCAACCGGATTTTTGTGGAGGAGGGGGAAGGTATCCGCACGCAGGCCTTTGATCCCGCGAAGCTGGAGGATCCCAGCCTGATCATTTACGCGCCGGTAAGGGTGCTCGGCGCCAACACCATTGTGACCAACGGGGATCAGACGGATACCATTTATGAGGGGATGGCAAAGGGGCTGACCTTTGAGCAGTCCCTGAGGAGCAGAGAATTCGAACCGGACGGCCCGAATTTCACGCCGCGTATCTCCGGCCTGCTGCATATTGAAGACGGGGCGTTCGACTATGCGCTCTCCATCCTGAAAAGCGACCAGGGAGATCCTGACAGATGCAACCGCTATACATTTGCCTATGAGAATCCGAAGGCCGGGGAGGGAAGGCTGATCCACACCTATGCGGAAAATGAGGAACCTCTGCCAAGCTTTTTCGGAGAACCCAAATGGGTGGATGTGGAAGGAGACATTGATAGCTTTACGAACGCATTATGGGAGAGCTTAAATGCGGACAACAAGGTTTCCCTGTTTGTAAGGTTTATCGATATTGCGACAGGGGAGTACGCGTCAAGGATCATCAATAAAAATGTATGAGAATGTCGGCGGATTACATGCCGGACGGCTTCCAGCGGTAACCTATCCTGTGGAAGCCTGTGTACTGGTTGAAGAATAACAGGAGGAAAGGATAAACAATGAACGAGATTGAATTAAAGTATGGATGCAACCCGAATCAGAAGCCTTCCAGAATATTTATGGAGGATGGAAGTGACCTGCCTGCTATTGTGCTGAATGGAAAGCCGGGCTATATCAATTTTCTGGATGCCTTTAATGGATGGCAGCTTGTAAAGGAGCTGAAGGAGGCCACGGGACTGCCTGCGGCAGCTTCCTTTAAGCATGTGTCACCTGCCGGGGCGGCTGTGGGACTTCCACTTGATGAGACGCTGGCAAAGATCTACTGGGTGGATGACCTGGGAGAACTGTCGCCGCTGGCCTGCGCCTACGCAAGGGCGAGGGGCGCTGACCGCATGTCCTCTTTTGGCGATTTTATCGCACTTTCTGACGTCTGCGACGCCGATACGGCCAGACTGATCAAACGGGAGGTCTCAGACGGCGTGATCGCGCCGGGTTACACGGAGGAGGCGCTTGAGATGCTGAAGGCCAAGAAGAAGGGCAATTACAATGTCATTTTGATCGATCCTGCCTATGTGCCTGCTCCCGTTGAGAAAAAACAGGTATACGGGATTACATTTGAGCAGGGAAGAAATGAACTGCACATTGATAAGGAGCTGCTTTCCAATATCGTGACGAAGAACAAGGAGATTCCGGAGGAAGCGCTCACCGACATCAAGATCGCCCTCATCACCCTGAAATATACGCAGTCCAACTCCGTCTGCTATGTCAAGAACGGACAGGCGATCGGGATTGGCGCCGGCCAGCAGTCCAGAATCCACTGCACGAGGCTGGCGGGACAGAAGGCGGACAACTGGTATCTGCGTCAGGCGCCGAAGGTAATGGCGCTTCCTTTTGTGGATGGACTGGGACGGGCTGACCGTGACAACGCCATCGATGTGTATATCGGGGATGAATATGAAGATGTGCTGCGGGATGGAGAATGGCAGAGGCTGTTCAAGACAAAACCGGAGGTGTTTACACGGGAAGAAAAGAAGGCCTGGCTTGCCGGCAACACCGATGTGACGCTGGGTTCAGACGCGTTTTTTCCGTTTTCAGATAATATTGAGCGCGCGAAGAAGAGCGGCGTGAAATATATCGCCCAGCCCGGCGGTTCTGTCCGAGATGATCTCGTGATCGAGTGCTGTGACAAATATGATATGGTGATGGCCTTCACGGGCATCCGCCTGTTCCATCACTGACTTTTTATTTACGGCAACACCAATCTTTTGATTTACAGATTTGGGAAAAAGTGGTATGATGAGAGAAGCATATGTGGCTGTCCGGATATGGCCGGACAGCTGCGCGAATTATGGGTTTGCTCTGATATGCCATGTTGCCGGCGTGTAGTGTGCAGGAAGACGGGACGGGCAGTTTACAGGAGCAGGAAAAAATGTAAACAGGGAGGTTTTTTATGAACGTTAAGATTCAACAGTGGATGAACTGGATTCTCTATGACGAGTTGATGGAATGCAAGATCAATGCGCCGAAGCATCTGCTTGGCAATCATGATTACGGAGAAGGCCAGATGATTACGGCATTCAAGCCATATTCCTCGAACTGTAAGGTGATCTCGCCGGATGGCAGCGTGGAGTATGACATGGAGCGGATTGACGATCGCGGTTTTTACGCGCTGTATCTTCCCAAGAAGCAGTATGAGGGCAGCCAGTATCGACTGGTGACGCATTACATGGATGGATCAACAGTTACATCTGCTGATCCGTACAGCTTTGAGAGCCAGTTGACCGAGTTTGACATCTATGTCTTCTCGGAGGGAAATCACTGGGAGATTTACAAGAAGCTTGGCGCGCATCCGATGACAATTGACGGTGTGGAGGGTACGTATTTTGCGGTATGGGCTCCGCATGCGAGACGTGTTTCAGTGGTGGGTGATTTCAATATGTGGGATCGTGCGCTGCATCCTATGAACATCAGCCAGAACGCGGGATATTTTGAACTGTTCATTCCGGATGTGCGGGAGGATGCGGTTTATAAGTTCAATATTCTGACGAGATACGGTGAGGAGATCTACAAGTCCGACCCGTTTGGCAACTGCTCACAGTTCAGGCCTGACAATGCTTCTGTGGTGAAGGATCTGACCAAGTATCAGTGGAAGGATACGAAGTGGATGAAGAACCGCAAGGGGACAAGC
>CAMHJT010000235.1 GCA_946185495.1 uncultured Clostridiaceae bacterium
TGGATCAGATGCTGGTGATCCCGGACATCTATGTCGTGACGGATACCAAATCCTATTCGCTCACGCCGGAGGAGATCCGCTATCAGTTCCAGCTGCTGTATGACACTGCGATGGAACGGGATCCCGCGATGCTCGACCATTTTATCCCGCAGATCTATTCCGATGAGATGTATGATATCCTGATGGAGATCTATCCCTGGAAGAGCATGATCTACACGGCCTACGCGACCAAGAATACCGGGGAGCAGATCGCGGCCTTCGCGCAGGCGCATGACAATATCCAGGTGGTGACCTGTCCGGAGGGCGACAAACGGTTTAAGGAGGACGTGATCGGCCAGATCCACACCGCCGGAAAGAAGCTGTACATCCATACGGTGAACTCCTATTCCAAGCTGGCGGATCATCTGGCCGGAGGGGTGGACGGCTTTTATACGGATTACCTGCTGCCCTATGATGAAGAGGTGATCAAGTCCTATGAGCTGGATGACCTGTCGGAGTGAGGGCTGCGGTGATCTCCAGGCTGATGCCTGCAAAAGGGAAGGGATGACGTGTCTGTGATTGCACAGGGCTTTGAGAATCAAAAAATGATAAAAGGACGGGCTTGTCTCTGAGGAGATAAGCCTGTTTTTTTGGCACCGGGGAACAGTTTGCCCTCTAGTCTGTTGCATACCGGACGGCTCCCGACGGATAGTTTATTTGTTTAAAAAAATTTACAAAACCTATTGACATACTAGGTGAATGGTGATATAGTGTCCCTATCAGCTTGAGACAGAACCTGAGGGCAGCGCACCCTGGGGGGATCCTCCGGCTGGGGCAGCCACCGGCGGAAAGCCGATGGCACATATATCATAAGAAGGATAAGAGAGGAGATTAAAATTATGAGCGAATACAGATTTGAGACCTTACAGTTACACGTTGGACAGGAGCAGGCAGACCCGGCAACCGATTCGAGGGCCGTTCCGATCTACCAGACGACCTCGTATGTGTTCCACAACAGCAAGCACGCCGCGGACCGGTTCGGCCTTGCGGACGCGGGCAACATTTACGGACGCCTGACCAACTCCACGCAGGAAGTGCTGGAAAAGAGGGTGGCGGCCTTAGAAGGCGGCAGCGCGGCGCTTGCGGTAGCATCCGGCGCGGCAGCCATTTCCTATACGATTCAGGCGCTTGCGGCAAACGGCGGCCACATCGTGGCACAGAAGACCATCTACGGCGGAACCTTCAACCTGCTGGCACATACGCTTCCACAGTACGGCATTTCGACCACCTTTGTGGATATCCACAATCTGGAGGAGGTTAAGGCCGCCATCGGGGAGAACACAAGGGCAGTCTTTCTGGAGACGCTGGGCAATCCGAACAGCGATATCCCCGATATCGACGCAGTAGCAGAGATCGCGCATGGCAAGGGCATTCCGGTGGTGATCGACAATACGTTTGGCACGCCGTACCTGATCCGGCCCATCGAGCATGGCGCGGACATCGTCGTGCATTCGGCAACCAAGTTCCTTGGAGGACACGGCACGACGCTTGGCGGGATCATCGTAGAGGCTGGAACCTTTGACTGGAAGGCTTCCGGAAAATATCCGAACATCGCGGCGCCCAATCCGAGCTACCATGGGGTTTCCTTCTACGACGCGGTGGGACCGGCAGCGTTCGTCACCTTTATCCGGGCGATCCTGCTGCGGGATACAGGAGCTTCCATTTCACCCTTTAACGCCTTCCTGCTCTTGCAGGGCGTGGAGACGCTGTCCCTCCGCCTGGAGCGCCACGCGGAGAACACGAAGAAGGTTGTGGAGTTCTTAAGCAGCCATCCGCAGGTGGAGAAGGTCAACCATCCGTCGCTTTCCGGCCATCCGGATCACGCGCTGTATGAGAAATATTTCCCCAACGGCGGCGGTTCCATCTTTACCTTTGACATCAAGGGCGGTCAGGAGGAGGCATGGAAGTTTATTGATAACCTGAAGATCTTCTCCCTGCTGGCAAATGTGGCGGATGTCAAGAGCCTTGTGATCCATCCGGCGTCCACGACGCATTCACAGCTTTCGGAGGAGGAGCTGCTGGATCAGGGCATCCGGCCGAATACGATCCGTCTTTCTATCGGGACGGAGCATATCGATGACATTATTGCAGACCTTCAGAAGGGGTTTGAAGCGATTAAGTAGGGGATGGCTATCCGGACGGTTTCCGGCGGGCATTCCGTTCACACTGCGGGCACGCTTGCGCTTAGTTGCTCACGCAGCGGTACTAGGTTCGCTTCCTTCGTCAGCTCACCAAGGACCGGCGTTCGCAAATAGCCCTTCGTTGTGAATCGGAATGCCCTCCGGAAACCTGTGAGTTGGCAGAATAAGAAATCAATATAATAGATGGTAAAAGGGTATAATTTGAGAAATTTATTTTTGCATAGTCATACAGATAGGAATTATAATAGAAATTGTGTTAAGTAGGGGATAGAAAGTCCCGAAAATATCAGATTGCAGGAGGAACAAGGATATGTCAAACATTTATAAGGGAACACTTGGACTTGTAGGAAATACGCCGCTGGTTGAGGTGGTGAATATTGAGAAGCAGTTGGGACTGGAGGCGACCATTCTGGTGAAGCTGGAGTATTTTAATCCGGCGGGAAGCGTTAAGGACCGGATCGCGAAGGCCATGATCGAGGATGCGGAGGAGAAGGGAAAGCTGAAGCCGGATTCCGTCATCATCGAGCCGACCTCCGGCAATACGGGTATCGGCCTTGCGGCGATCGCGGCGTCGAAGGGATACAGGGTGATCCTTACCATGCCGGAGACTATGAGTGTGGAGCGCAGAAGCATCTTGAAGAGTTACGGCGCGGAGATCGTGCTGACAGAGGGCTCTAAGGGCATGAAGGGCGCCATTGAGAAGGCCAACGAGCTGGCAGGGGAAATTCCGAACAGCTTTATTCCGGGACAGTTTGTAAATCCGGCCAATCCGGCAATCCACAAGGCAACCACAGGTCCGGAGATCTGGAAGGATACGGATGGCAAGGTGGATATCTTCATCGCGGGTGTAGGAACCGGCGGAACCGTTACCGGAACCGGAGAGTACCTGAAGGAGCAGAATCCGAACGTGAAGGTAGTGGCGTTGGAGCCGGCGGACTCACCGGTGCTTTCCGAGAACAGGGCTGGCGCGCATAAGATCCAGGGCATTGGCGCGGGCTTTGTGCCGGATGTGCTGAACACGAAGGTTTATGATGAGGTGTTCAAGGCACAGAATGAAGACGCGTTCGCGGCTGCGAAGCTGCTGGCGAAGAAGGAGGGCATTTCTGTTGGAATTTCCTCGGGCGCGGCGCTGCATGGCGCGATCGAGCTGGCAAAGCGGCCGGAGAACAAGGGTAAGGTGAT
>CAMHJT010000236.1 GCA_946185495.1 uncultured Clostridiaceae bacterium
TGTACTATGGGATCTTTTACATCAGATTTTATAATAGGTTTAACATATTCTGTAGTTCCACTTGTTTGTTTTTCAAATTTGGCTTCTGCATCAGCTTTTTGTCGATTATCATATGTTGATGGATGATCTTCTTGAACTTGATTATTCTCTTCCATTTTACTCCCCATTTCCAGCCCTGTTCCAGAAAGCTGTCGATCCGTCCAAATCCTCTGTCTTCGGCATTCCGGTCTACTGCTCTTTTTTTCCCGTCACCTGATACATGTCTAAAAGCTCAACGGCTGTAAAATAATGCGATATGATATCACCTGCGCCATATCCCAGCTTAGCCAGGTCATTGGCCCCGTTCTGCGAAAGCCCCACGCCATGTCCAAAACCACCGCCGTGAAGCGTGTACCCCTGATCCGTCTGTTCAATATAAAAATACGCGCTCGGCAGTCCCTTCCAGCCCTTCACAATCGTCCCGTCCTGTTTTTCAATCCCCACATTCTCCGGACTAAACAGTGCCCTGGCATTGGCCTGCCCCTTCACCATTACCGTCTCCTCCGAACCGGTCAGCAGCATTTCCATGATAATCCCGCTGTCGCCCCGTTTTGTCACCTTGATGTCCTGTATCTCCCCGATCGTGGAGATGGACTTCTTCTCAAACGAGCCGGACGCGTTTTTCGCCAGAATATTTTCTCCCATGGCCTGAATCCGCTCATAGAGATGGTCATTGATGGCCTGCCGCATCTGCTCCGCAGTAAACTCCACCTTCCATCTGAAAAACGGCTCCCGCTGCTCAATAAATTCCCCTCCCAGGCCGCCGTCCATAAACTTCCGGAAGGTCTCCTCATTTTTCAGCTCCGCAAGATCATTTAACTCCGTCTCCATCGTATCTACGAGGTATGGCTCCGGAATGCCTCCCCAGACCTCACTGTTGCTGCTGGTGCTTCCGCAGGAGGTAGAAAAGAAAAACGTCTCCGCCACCTGTCCCTCATAGCAGGGCACAATACCAAAGGTATCATCCACAGCAAAATTGCTGCGTTCATTTTCATCTATATTGTTATATACCTGACAGGCAACGCTGTCGTCCAGATCCGCCCCGTATCCAGCATAGGCGTTGCTTTCCATCTGCCGGCAGGCGTAGGCCCTTGCGCAAATGGCCTGAGCCTTTAAAGCTTCAAGTTCATAAGAGACCGGCATCTCACTTGGCACCACCCCATACAGGTATTCCTCCACCGGCAGTTCATTGATCACGCAGACACCCTTGTCATTTTTGGAAAGCTCCAGCACGCCCCTGTATGACGGATTGCCGTTCTGCCGTTCGATCGTCGTTATGCGGATCCTCCCATTCTCCTCCTTGGACTGCACCCTCGCACTGCCCCCGGAAAGCTCCACGCTTCCGGTCCGGATCTCCAGATAATCTCCTGCCTTATACTCCGTTACCTGTTCCCCGCATATCACCGTAAAATCAGTATCAGAGGTCAGCGTGACAGAATTGTGGTAATAAGACGTATATCCGCTGTCGCTGATCAACACCCTGATGTTTTTGGAATAGATATCCTCCGTGATCAGCGCCGCTTCCAGGATTCCGTCCCGAATCAGCAGGGAAACACTGTCATATCCCACCAGAATGCCGGCAGACTTGGTTGCCTTAAACACCCCTTTGAGCTTGTAGGCATTGAAGGAATCGGACAGGTACAGGGGATCCTCATAGCCCTCCACGATAACCGTCTGGTCGGAGTACGCCGTCACCTTCGCGTCAACCATCTCCTGCGCGTGATTCTCCAGCCGGCTTACTCCCTTGTTGGAAAACACGACATCACAGAGCATCCCCTCCGGATCCAGCGTGATTCCGGCTTTCTTCGCAACTGGAAGCTCCTGCCGTTTTCCCATCAGGTACGCCTGCAGCCGTTCCCGTCCATCCTCCTGCAATATTTTTACCGCATATGCGTTCGGAAGAACGACCTCCTTCTCACTCTCGCCAAGGCAGAGAATGATCTCATTGTTCGACACATAAAAATCCGCTACTGTTCCCACAAGGCTCCTGTCAAGGCCGTAGTCCTTTTCCATGAAGTAGTCCCCATCGCTGGTATTCACCACTTCATATAAAATCCCGTTGATTTCCCTGTCATTGGCACTGTCGATATCAGCTATGTACAAACTGGTGCTATACAGACGGGAAAGCTCCAGCTTATTGATCAGCACATCATACATAGCGCCAAACTGCTCCCTCGACACAGGCAGCCAGCCCGGCATATACTGAACCAGCCCGTCCACGGAAGAAACCGGAACCTCCGCCGCCGCGAGAAGCTTTCTCGCCGACTCCGCCGTAAAGGAAGAGCCAAGCCGGTCGGTATAGGTATAGTCTGAAAGTCCCAGATAACTGATCAGCCGGTTTGCCTCCTGATTGGACATAGTTCCCTTTCCAACCTTCTCATATAATACTGTTTTAACAAAAAATCCTCCTGTCAGCCCAATGATCACCAAAAGAAACAGCAAAAGCGCCACCGGCTTTTTCCCTTTTCTTTTTTTTCTCTTTTTCTGTCTTTTCATTCCTGCCTGTTCCCTCCGACTGCAATTTTTGATGCTTCACAGCTATGGCTGCACATTAGACAGCTGCATGGCGTCATACACTGTTTTGGCATGTTCTGCGCAGCAAAAGCGCAGACCTTTTGAATCATTACCGCGATTATTCATAAGAAAAGCAGCAATCAGACTTAGCGGATACGCTCTCTCGTCCAATGCTGCTTCATTCTCTTTGGTATTATGTAAAATCTTCTGTAACTCAACCAAATCTACTATAACCTAATTGATTCTTTCGTATCTTAATTATATCTTCTGCAACTCAACTAATTCTTCCGTATCTTAACTGTCTCTTCCGCAACTCAACTAATTCTTTCGTACCTTAACTGTATCTTCCGCAACTCAACTGATTCTTGCGTATCTTAATTAAAAAACACTCGTATCTTCTGTTTCTTATCGACCATCGTATTCCGGTTATTCTTTCGTACTTTCCATATCCTTTGTATTGCGCGGACCTCGAAACCAAAACTCCACCTGCCCGTTTATCTGCCGGAAAGCCATCCGTCATCCGCTGCCTTTTACGCTTATGATCATACATCCGTAAAAAGACAGTAAGAACAACCGGTAGTGCCGGTTCCTGCATTTTGAGTCCTAGCCAAAGCCAGGTGGGCGTCCGCACATAAGAATCTGCCTTCCAGTCAAAGCAGGCCTGACATCCGCTTATAGATATTGATTGCCCTTAAAAACAAATGTAGGTTCAAAATT
>CAMHJT010000237.1 GCA_946185495.1 uncultured Clostridiaceae bacterium
GTCCGGTATGTAACAGATGAACTATCCGCCGGGAGCCGTTCGGTATAAAATTAAATTAACCAAAATGTAAACTGTTACGGTCTAAAGATTACCGCCTTGCATTTTTGGAGGTTTTATGCTAATATCAATCCATTGGGAATAAGGAAAACTGTCCCAGAGCCTGGCGCTTTGGGATTTTTTTTGTCAGGAGGTAAAGGAATGCAGATTACGGATGAAACCATTGAATATGTGGGGATCCTTGCGAAGCTGGAGCTGTCCGGGGAAGAGAAGGAGCAGGCGAAGAAGGATATGTCCAATATGCTTTCATATGTCGGCAAGCTGAATGAGCTGGATACGGAGGGCGTTGAACCCATGAGCCATGCCTTTTCCGTACACAACGTGTTCCGGGAGGATGTGGTGACCAACGGGGACGACAGGGAGCAGATGCTTGCAAATGCGCCGGAGAAGAAGGACGGGGCATACAGGGTTCCGAGGACATTTGACTGAGAACGACATCACACCGGTATAGGGCAATCCGGATGGAACAGGAAAGGAGTAAGGGATGGATTTGAGTTTGACGGCTGTTGAGCTTGGCAGAAGGATCCGGGAAAGAGAGCTTTCTGCGGTGGAGGCGGCAACGGCGTATTTGGATAGTATGGAGGCAAAGGAAAAGGAGATCAACGCCTTTGTCACGATCGACAGGGAAGGCGCGTTAAAGCGCGCCGCCGAGGTGCAGAAACAGATTGAGGACGGGACGCTGAACGGCCCGCTGGCCGGCGTGCCGGTGGCGGTGAAGGATAATATGTGCACGAAGGGACTGCTGACGACCTGTTCCTCGAAGATCCTCTCCAATTTTGTGCCTTCGTTCTCGGCAACGGCGGTGGAGAAGCTGGAGGCAGCGGGAGCGGTGATCCTCGGCAAGACCAATATGGACGAGTTTGCCATGGGATCCACCACGGAGACCTCTTATTACGGAGAGACTAAGAATCCGTGGAATAAGGATTGTGTGCCGGGCGGTTCCTCCGGCGGTTCCGCGGCAGCGGTGGCGGCAGAGGAGGTTCCCTGCGCGCTGGGCTCGGATACGGGCGGAAGCATCCGCCAGCCTGCAGGCTTTTGCGGCGTGACCGGCATGAAGCCGACTTATGGAAGGGTATCCCGGTACGGCCTGATCGCCTACGGTTCCTCTCTTGACCAGATCGGCCCCATCGCGAAGGATGTCAGGGACTGCGCGGTGCTGATGGAGGCGATCTGCGGCAAGGATGAAAAGGATTCCACCTCTGTGCGTGAGGCGGGAGAGGATTTTACCGCCGCGCTCGTGGATGATGTGAAGGGCCTGCGGATCGGCGTTCCCCGCGATTATTTCGGTGAGGGGCTGGACGCAGAGGTTAAGGATAAGGTCATGGTTGCCGCGAAGGTCCTGGAGGAAAAGGGTGCGGTGGTGGAGGAGTTTGACCTAAGCCTGGTGGAATACGCGATTCCCGCGTATTATATCATTGCGTCCGCTGAGGCGAGCTCCAACCTGGAGCGGTTCGACGGCGTAAAGTACGGCTATCGCACCGACAGCTTTACGGATCTTCACAACATGTATAAAAAGACCCGTTCCGAGGGCTTTGGGGCAGAGGTCAAGAGGCGGATCATGCTGGGTTCCTTTGTCCTGTCCTCAGGCTATTTTGACGCCTACTACATGAAGGCGCTCCGCACAAAGGCGCTGATCAAGCAGGCCTTTGACAGGGCCTTTGAGCAGTATGACGTGATCCTGTCACCGGTGGCTCCGACAACCGCACTGCGGCTGGGCGAGTCCTTGAGCGATCCCATCAAGATGTATCTGGGAGATATCTATACGGTATCGGTGAACCTGGCGGGGCTTCCCGGCATCTGCCTGCCCTGCGGGCTGGACAGCAGCGGGCTTCCGGTTGGCCTGCAGCTTCTTGGAAAGCATTTTGATGAGAAGACGATCCTGCGGGCAGCTTATGCGTTTGAGTGCACGAGAAGCTATGAACGGCCAGCGTTCGCGGCGGAGAGGGGGTTATGATATGAGTAAAGCATATGAGACAGTCATCGGCCTGGAGGTGCATGTGGAGCTTGCCACGAAGACCAAGATCTTCTGCGGGTGTTCGACTGCGTTTGGCGGCGCGCCCAATACCCATACCTGTCCTGTCTGTACCGGAATGCCGGGTTCGCTTCCCGTATTGAACAAAGAGGTGGTCAATAAAGCGATCGCTGTGGGGCTTGCGACCAACTGTACCATCACGCGCAGCAGCAAGTTTGACCGCAAGAATTATTTTTATCCGGATAATCCGCAGAACTATCAGATTTCCCAGCTGTATTACCCGATCTGCCGCGACGGGCACGTGGAGATCACGGTCGATGGAAAGAAAAAATGGATCGGCATCCACGAAATCCATATGGAGGAGGATGCGGGCAAGCTGATCCATGATCCGGTCACAGACAGCTCGCTGGTGGATTTCAACCGTTCCGGCGTACCGCTGATCGAGATCGTGTCAGAGCCGGACATGCGTTCCGCTGAGGAGGTGCTGGCTTATCTGGACAAGCTGCGCATGACCATCCAGTATCTGGGAGCTTCGGACTGCAAGCTCAACGAGGGCTCCATGCGTGCCGATGTCAATTTGTCCGTGCGTGAGGTGGGCGCAGAGAAATATGGCACCCGTACCGAGATGAAGAACTTAAACTCCTTTAAGGCAATCGCCAGGGCGATCGAGAACGAGAGGGAGCGGCAGATCGACCTGCTCGAGGCCGGCAAGCCTGTGATCCAGGAGACGAGAAGATGGGACGACGCAAAGGAGTATTCCTACGCGATGCGGTCCAAGGAGGACGCGCAGGATTACCGGTATTTCCCGGATCCGGATCTGGTGCCCATTCTCATTTCGGAGGAGTGGCTGGAGAGCATCCGCGCGAAGCAGCCGGAGTTCAGGGAGGAAAAGATGGCCAGATACCAGGAGGAGTACGGCCTGCCGGAGTACGACGCGGAGATCCTGACGGGAACCAAGCATCTGGCGGATATCTTTGAGGAGACGATCGCCCTCGGCGCGAATCCGAAGAAGGTTTCCAACTGGCTGATGGTAGAGACCATGCGCCTTTTGAAGGAAAAGGAGATGGATGCGGAGGATATTACCTTCTCGGCGGCTAATCTCGCCAAGCTGATCAAGCTGACGGAGGCGCAGGCGATCAATTCCACGGTGGCGAAGGAGGTATTTGAGAAGATCTTCGCGGAGGATATCGATCCGGAGCAGTATGTGGAGGAGAAGGGCCTTAAAACGGTCA
>CAMHJT010000238.1 GCA_946185495.1 uncultured Clostridiaceae bacterium
TCCATCATACTGACGATTGCAACCTTTGTTCACAGAAAAAAGAAGAACAGTAACTACTCAGCAGGTGCTGAGCAGTAACGCAGCGGGTGAAGCTTACGCATCCTAATTCACCCGCTGCACGGCAAAAGATACTGTTTGGGCACGGTCTGCGCAGTGAATGCGCAGACCTGCTGCGTAGTTACAAAGAACAGCTATATAGAAACAGAAAGAACCCGGCAGTAATGCCCGGTTCTTTCTGTTTCTATTCTGTGCCATCTTCCAGCGTAGCCTGCAAAACCTCTACGAGCTCTTTGAGGGTTCCGTTGTCCGGTGTTTCTTTCAATGCCTGCTTCGCAATCGAAAGCAACGCTCTAATAAAACCCTGAAATTGCCGGTTTGTCATGCCCATGAGATCACATCCTTTCTTCTCGCTCCAATGCAACGTGATTTTGCCCGTTCATAGATATTATAGCAATAATCAGATCAAATTACCATAAAAAAAATGCAACTCTTCTGCCGGTGTATTGTTAATGGTAACCAATCGCCCGGCTACTTCACCGCTTCGTTCAGCAGATGATCCTCCCCCCGGTCGAAGATCGCCCGAAGCATCTCCTGATCCACGGGAACCTTTTCGTCCAGCGGCACCCTTCCCACATGGTCACTGTAGGTATCGATCAGGGGATTGCCGTCCACATCCAGGTCAGGCACAGCCGAATAGCTCAGGGAAGCCCCGTCCAGCGAAATGGAAGACACCGCCTGGCAGGAGCTGTTGGTCTTTGTATAGCCCATGATGGTAACATTGGGATACCCGGACAGAAGGTATGTCATCTCGTCGCCGGCGCTGACCGTCTCCGCATTGACCAGCACCGTGATCCTGCCATCCCTCCACAGATCCTCGCCCTCATAGGCGAGAGGCTCGTTTTTGATATATTTCCCGTCGGCTCCCCGCCGGTAGCAGGCGGTCTTTTCATCTATCACAGCTGTATAGCTCTCCGTGTGGACGCCCACCGGCGCAAACAGCTTCGCCACACCCATGACCATAAAGGGACTGCCCCCTCCGTTTCTTCTCAGATCCAGAACGATATGATCCACGCCCTCGTCCCGATAGGCCAGAAGCTGATCTCTCAGTTCATCCGTCATCCGCGAATAATCCGTGCCCTTATAGCTTTTCATATCATAGGCCATGGAGTAGATCCGCAACAGGACGGTCTTTTCATCCAGCCGTCTCCAGTCGAGATTGCTGATTTTCTCCCCATCGTCAAGCTTTTCTATCGTGGAGAGAAGCCTCGGCGCGTAGGCTCCAAGGGCAGGCGCCGTCACGAACTTCTCAGTCCCGTCCTCCGTCAGGAACTGAAGCCTTACCGATTCATCCCCCAGCCCGGCCGCGTAAACGGGACGGAAAAACATTTCATTCTCCCGGTCGGGAAAACTCATCCAGTACACCTCCACCTCATTCAGAAGCTCCTCCACACTTTTCCCGTTCCAGCCGGTAATGATCGTCCCGTTTCTGACGCCGGCGTTCCACAGGGTAAGCCGCTCCTTTTCCGCCTCCTTGGACTGGTAGTTTTTCGCAGCGCGGATCTCCTGCTTCGGATCCGCGATGCTGTAGGAATGCTCCGCGCCCTCCACATTCATGGCAGCGTACCTTCCGTCTGACAGGCGGATCAGGGACAGGCCGTAATCCCTTCCAAAAATCTCACAGGCCGCGTCCATCATATGCTCCTCTCTGTCCATCACAAAGCCCACGTGTCCGTCATAAAACTCCTGGGTAAACTGAAGCCACAGCTTGTACTGCAGGACCTCATCCTGCGTCCTTTCCGCCTCCTCAAAACCGGGCTTATAGTCCGCGTACAGCCTGTCCCAGTCGATCTCCTTTTCCCTGTCCAGCACATAATGCTCCTTTAGGACGGAAAATGCCCTGTCAAATTCCCCCGCATAATCCTTCCGGCGGTAAAGCGGGCTGGCCGAGCAAAACACCTCCGTCACAAGGATCATTCCCGCTGCCGAAAGCAGCACCGCCCTCCTGCCCTTTTCCGTATCCGCGAACAGGGCAAAGGCGCAGAGCACGGCACCGATATACACGCCGGCATACCAGGGATCCCAGGGGATCTGAAAGGAAAAGGCCACGCAAAGCCCTGCCGGCAGAAGATAGCAAAGCCTGATCTTCCGGCTCGGATACCGTCTCTCCAAGCCCACCGAAGCACACAAAAGAAGTGCCAGCAGAAGCTCCACGATCGCGCAAATATCATCCATTTTTGCTCCTCCTTACAAAAACATATTTCAGGCAATTGCGAAACGATATACTTTCTTGTTCGGCTTTGTGCAGGACATCTGTTTTTTCTTGGCTGACGTTCCTAATGCCGGCGAAAAAATAGATATCCTGTCCAAAGCCTCAGTCTACATTCTGTGTTTCGCAATTGCCAAAAAACACATTCCGTCAGTTCAGGTCGTCCCTCCGAAACACCGCATACCCAAGCACCAGGTAGACCGCCGTCATCAGCAGGGAGATCCCGATGGTTCCCGCAGCGAGGGAGGCGTCCACCGCCGCGTCATAGGCGCCGATCTCCACAATCCCCTTCACCGGGCTTAGGTTATAGGTATTCCAGGACGTAAGATCCATGACATGCGACAGGTTATCATACGCCGTCACATAGTCCTGCCTTCCGACGCCCGACGCTTCCAGCAGCACGATCAGGTATGTGTAAAGCAGGCCGACGACGATCGACGTATACTTGCCTCTGGCGACAAATGCCACAAGCGTCAGAAACGCCGCCATCCGGAGATACGGAAAAAACAGCAGGCATAATCTGGCCACCAGCCCGCCGGGCTCGATGGCGTCCCCAAAGCCATACACGAGGGTGATAAACGCCACTGCGGCAAATCCGGCAACCGTCGCCGTTCCGGCTGCATAGAGCACAGCCGTCACGCTCCGCGACAGATACACGCTGATCCTGGGATGACCTGCCATGACCTCATACCCCGCCACCTTGTCCTTTAAGTCTCCCCCTGCGACAGAACCGGCCAGCAGGCCGATCAGCAGGCAGGAGAACACATACATCACATTCGGATCATCAATCATTATATTGGACGCCGTCACCGCGGTCCCCTCTTTCAAATCCAGACTGACGACCAGCATGAAGGCACACAAAAGCAGCGCGTAAATGAACGGCGTACGGAGCAGGACGCCTGTGTGACGGATCTCATACCACAGCGCCCGGCACTCCCGGACATAGCTTTCGCGCACTACGGATAATACCC
>CAMHJT010000239.1 GCA_946185495.1 uncultured Clostridiaceae bacterium
CTTTTTTCCTCCTTCACAAATTCAAGTTCTGACAATAATTCTTCCAGCTCGCCATAGTCCACATTCTCAAACCAGTCATAGAGATTGCCCTGCATGGTAAGTCCGAAATCATCAAGGCTTACAAAATCAAACCCGTTTTCAAGCGCTGCCATGAACTCGTCAAAATCGCCGTCAAAATAATCGCTGATCGTCTTCGCAGCATGCCTGCCGACCATCGGGATCCCCATGCCGGCTATGAACTGGTCAAGGCGGCATTTCCGGCTCTTATCAATAGCAGCCTGTATCTTTGTATAGGATTTCTCTCCAAAGCCCTCTGTTGCCACGATCTCATCACGGTATCTGTCAAGACGGTAAAGGTCTGAGAAGTTATGCAACCAGCCCTTATTGATGAACAGTGATAATATCTTCTCTGAAAGTCCCTCAACATTCATTCTGGTCTTGTCACAGAAATGTACAAACTTCCCGGCCAGCTTCGCCGCACAGTCCGATTTCAGGCAGTATAGCTGCCTTGTGCCTCCCTCTGATGTGACCACCTCCAGCCGGCTGCCACAGCAGGGACACCGGTTCGGAAGCCTTACGGTGCCGGTCCTTGACCTGTTCCCGGCAATCTGCGGAATGATCATGTTCGCCTTATAGACCGCAATGGTATCACCCCTGCCAAGCGCGAGCTTCCTGAAAATGTCGATATTATGGAGATATGCCCGTGAAACCTCGGTGCCGCCAATCATGACCGGTTCAAATACGCCCGTCAGGCTGATCATCCCGGTTCTTGTAACTGCCGGTTCAAGCCCGATGAACCTTGTTTCGTACAGCTCGTCTTCCCATTTGAGCGCGATCAGCCGGTTCTCGTGGTGTCCGGTTGCCCCAAGGCTCTTTCCGTACTCCACATCATTGTACTCCAGGATCAGCCCGTCCACAGGATAGCCGTACTCCTCCGGCTTCATCTTATCGATTTCCGCCTGCAGCGACTCCTCATCCGTTGCCGTAAGAAGCGTATGGGGCACCACATAAAAACCGAGCGCATCCAGAAAATCCAGCTGCTCCGCCTTGGTGTCAAACTCCATTTCCGTAACCAGCTCAAATGCGGCAAACTCCAGACTGCGTTCTGCCGCCTTTGATGCATCCAGGGTTCTGGTGCTTCCGGATGCAAGATTTCGCGGGTGGCTGTATGCCTCCTCCAGGACAGCGTTCATCTCATGGAAATTCTTCCACGAAACAACGCCCTCTCCCCTGACTTCGATGGGATCCGTTACCGGCAGTGTCAGCGGGACATTCTTAAAATGCTTCACCGTATGCGTGACATCTTCCCCGATCAGGCCGTCCCTTCCGCGCGTGATCGCCTGCCTGAGTTCCCCCTTTTCATACCGCAGGACGATCGTAAGACCGTCCATCTTCCAGGAAAGCACCGCCTCCCTGCCGCCTGCAAACTTCACAAGATCCGAAACCTGCTTTGTCTTGTCCGCGGACAGCATGGGCTTACTGTGTTTCACCGGTGTAAGCTCCTCCAGGATATCGCCGGATACCTTCTGTGTCGGGGAGCCGGATAAGACGACGCCCGTCTCTGCCTCCAGCTTCTTAAGCCTGTCCACAAGCTCATCATAATCCCGGTCCGTCATGACCGTTTCATCATACTTGTAGTATGCTGTGTCTGCCTGCTGCAGCCTTGCAACAAGCTCCTTCATCTCCCTGATTGATTTTTTGTTATTCGTAATCATTGGCCTATTGCTCCTTTCACTGATTTCTGTTTTATTCTGTGTGCTTTCATGCCCTGTCGTTTCCCCCCTGTTCGCCTTTTCCTCCTGCATCAACACATGGATTCCCTGAGGAGTGTACCAGCAGGAATTTACTTCACCTATTAGGGAATTTCCCTGCAGAACGACTGCAGGTATTCCATACAGGCAGAATTGTATGTAGGCCATCCACACACAGCGGATATCAATATCCTGCGCAACAAAGAAGACTTTCCTCTGATAATCCACTGCATGGGACACCATCGAGCCTACCGCACCGATCACCATTGCCCCTGACCCACAGGAAGGCTCATTGATTTTCAAATGTCCTGTCCCAAGTGCAGCGGCACTGTCTGCAATGCCTGTGATTTCAGCCATGAAACGGCAGATGTGGGACGGTGTGAAGAACTGTCCGTTCCACTTGTTTGACAGACCAAGCCTGTGAAAAATATCTCCCAGTATATCCACCGGATCACTCATCTGCTCACGGACTGCCATACATAGCAGGGCAAGCATTCCGGCATAGGCACTCAGGTCTTCCCTGCTTAACCCTGCCTCCAGCTCTCCATACTCCTTCTCCCGCTCTGCAGCATTGACCGGATCAAGCTGCGCGCCAAGGCTTGCTGCACTAAGCTCCAGAAAGGTAACAAACACTTCATTCAGTCCATGTGTTGTCCCCATCTCTTCTAATTTCCTGATAAGCCTTTCCACTGGCGGTTTCTCCCCGCGTGTTTTTGGGGGATCCTTCTTTTCCCCGGTTTCTGCATTCCCTTTCTGACGAGTCGTTTTTAATGTCATTTTTTTCTTCCTTTCTTAGATGTTCTACGATTTCTCTTTTATTTCATCACCTTCCTTTTTCATGCGTTATGCAAAAAACTGTTTATATCCACGGAAAACCTGTGGTTTCCCGGTACTCAGGGTTGTGGGCTGCTTCCGCTGCCCTGATCTATAAATAAAAAAGCACACATAGCTTCGCGTGATTACACGAATGCTCTGTGTGCTTTTTAGTCACAAGGGACTTATGAAACAAAAAAGTGCCTGAAAAATTCAACGATTCTTCAGGCACTGTAAACTCGAAAACTATAAACCATAAACGGTTTCTGATACTGTATGATGTGAGTATAGCAGATTGTTCTGCTGATTGCAAGCATGATTATTTTAGATGGTAGGCAGGTTTTTCCTAATTCACCTTGACCTCGATCTCGTGAACCTCGTCCCCGCCTGCATTCTGTTCCACGCACTCCTTGATCTGCTTTGCCATATCCTCAAGCTTCTGCTCGTCCATATCATCCTCAACAAATAAATTTACCAATATCTGTCTGTAGTGTGCCATTTTTTATTCTCCCTATAGTTCATATTATTTCCTACAACTACTCGATAATATAATATCACA
>CAMHJT010000240.1 GCA_946185495.1 uncultured Clostridiaceae bacterium
TCTTGACACTCTTTCCAGACGGATCGCGGCCGGGGAGGAAGTGGGAAAGCTGACCGTAAACGGTCATGAAGCTTCCACGAAACAGATTCAGCAGATCAGTCAGACGAATACCATGCTGGAGATCGTACGCCAGTTAGATCAGGACATCGAGATCACTGACGAGCATGTGGAGAATCTGAAATCCCTGCTGAAGGGCATAGAGGACGGAAGCGTGAATCTGAGTGAAGCCATTGAAAAAGGGGTGCTGAGTCTTCAGACAGACACGCCGGCGAAGGTGGATGTCACCAAGGCAAACAATCCAAAAGCCACTGCTGTAAAGACAGAAGCCGTGGCGACAGGGGTTGTGCGTGACCGCGCTGCCGGCGCTCTGGCAAAAGAGGGAGATGCAGCCGTTACGATCACGGAAAGTGATCTGGATAGCCAGTTTGTTGATAAAGTGGCTGCATTAATCGGATCCAGGGAAAGGACCATAGAGCCTCTGATCACATTGTGTGAGAACGGTATCATTGAGCCTGACGGGAACTGTGATAATCTGTTCAGCACGAAGCTTGTAAATAATGGAAGCACGATCAGCCCGGATAAGTATGAAAGTATTGCTTTGCAAACATACTATCTCTGGAGGAATCCTACGATCAATGGTAAGTCCGCAAGCGAACGGGATGTACAACGGTTTTTAAATGTATATCTGTTTTTCGCGGATGTCAGGGATGAAAAGACCTCGTCAAACTTTAGTGGGAGCCTTTTAAATGTGGTTCGTAATATTCAAAGCGGGGTAACTGACCTGCCGGCCTTGTTGGCACCGGTGCCGTTAATAGACAGATTGCTTGTCTATTATGGAAGCACAGATGAGGACAAGGCGCTTGCACAGAAGCATTTAGACGCGCTTTGCGATGAGGATATCATAACGGAAAAAGGCGATTTCTCTGTATTGGCCAATGCAAAGTTCATGGATAGTCAGGGAAAAGCAATGTCTTACACTGACATAGACATGATTCGTGTTGGAGCGTTATCAGGTCGCAGCCTGGAAAACTGCACAGTCAATGGAAAGAGTGTCACAAAAACGGAGGTGGAACAGATTTTTTATCTGTACGCCATTATGAATGCCCTGAAGACGGGGAAAACAGGTTATTACATCTCTGATCAGTCATTGGTAGAATGGTTCAAGAATACAGTGGAACAGATCATTGCGGGAGAATGTAATATCTCTGCGCTGCTGGGGACATCAAACCTGCCCTATCCCGAGGATGCTGTATTCGGAGGGATGGGAGATGGCGAGACGTATACCGGCACCATGATCGATGGCGAAACCTGTACGACGGATTATAATTTCAGCCTTTCGGGACTGGAGGAAAAGACATGGTTTTCGACAAACAAATATACAGGATATCAGGGTTCGGGGTATGTGGAATTATGTAACAAATCATATTTATCCACGAATATGAAAACATCCGGATACTGGACCGGCAAGGATGACGGGCAGAAGATTTCTTTACAGAGATTTTCATGGTGGGTGGCCAATGATACTTTTACATTGGATGGATCAGGCAGCGGGCAGTCGGGTCTGAATGTATCCTCCTACTATGAAGAAGGTGAAGTGATCGATATGGCAAAAGGGAGCCTCACTTCCGTTTATCCCTATGGGGGAGACCGTGCCATTGTCCTTGAGGCAGCAAATGAATCGGGTGTGTATTTTGAAAGACTGGATGGTACCAAAGCGGGGTATGCAGACTCCATGGTTGTCCATGTAAGCGGAGAGGTTGATAAAAACAGTGAATATTCAAAAAAAGTACATGTCCAGAAGGTCATGGTTCCGGCCGGAACCTATTATTCCGGACAGATCATCCCCATCACAGTCTGCCTGAATGACAACGAGTACGAATTTGCACCCTCCGGAGCTTCCGGCGCGAAGCTTACGGTGAACGGACAGCAGTGTGAGCTGTTGGATGGCGGAAAGTTTAAAGAGAGAAACGGTATTTTTTCCAATGCCTTTACCTTTGGATATACGGTGCCGAGGGTGAGCCCGGGGCTTTTAAAGATCACAGATCTGACGGGGCTTCAGCGGCAGATTAATGGTCAGTTCGAAGGCGGCATCACGATCGATGGAGGCTTCCCTGAGACGATCATTGACGCCAATAACGGCGGCGTTAAGTTTGTGGATGAAGTGAAGCGGGACAGCGTGGATCTTGCGAATGTTAAGTGCGGGATCAGTGATGCCGCAGCCGGGCAGCAGATGGTAACCTTCATTCTTCCCTTTAAGGAGGGCGCCGACTTAACATGGGTAGCCTCTGAGTCTGTTTCCTGTGAGGAAAACGGCAAGGGTATGGAGATGACGCTGCCGGGTTATGGAACCGTGACGATAAGGGACTATGTCTCCGAAGCGTTTATCTCAACGAACAATGGACAAAATGTGAATGAAAACACGAAGCGCCGCCTCTATGTAGTGCGTTCGGAGGGGGAGGAAAAGCCTCTGGCGCTGGTGGCTCAGTATAAGCCGGATCCAAATCCATATGCAACGCTTCGTCAGGATACAGTTGTTTTATACATGAGCCCGGCAAAGGGGCAGGCAGTATCGCCTGTTTTGGATCCTTCAGATGCGGCTTATCGCGCGATGAAATGGATCTACTATGTAAAGAACGGTATCCTGTTCTCGAAGAAAGGTCAGACACAGCGCTCTGAAACCTACGAGGAACCGGATGAGAATGGGTTTATCAAAATCAATGATGATAAATATGTTTTACTGAATAAGATTTCAAAGCCGGAAAGTCAGTATGATGTGGAGATCGTAGCAGATAAGGCTTATCATGATGCCGTAAAGGACGGAATTTTCGCAGGGACAGAGGTAGATCTGACCCTTGGATACCAGATCAGCGACAGGAAAGAATTCTCCTATACCGAGGCGGAATATTTTAAATGGAAAAGCTTAAACCCCGATGTGGCAGAGATTGAGACGGATGAAAATGGCGTTGCGCATATCGCCCTTACAGGCGTGACAGGTACTGCCGATTTTTCCCTTACGGTTGCAAACGGTGGCAATTCCTATACAATTTCCACCGGAGAGGGGCATGGACGGATCACAGTCAAAGAAGACAACAGACCGTATCTGAACATTCCTGCCAGATCA
>CAMHJT010000241.1 GCA_946185495.1 uncultured Clostridiaceae bacterium
TTGTCATCCATCGCCTTACACATGTCAATCATTGCCTCCTTTTCATCAAATTCAAGACCGAGATTTGCCACGTTGTTAAGAAATACCGCTGTATTTCTGTCTATCTTTCTATGATTGGTTTCTTCTATTACCTCGACCGCTCCGGCTTTTTGGTATTTCAAGACCTTCATCGCCAGTCCCAGATCAATACCAAACTTATCAAAATCATTATCTTTGATGTATGCCGGCGCTATCAGGTTTATCGGATAGTTGGGCACAAACTTTAAGAGGTCTTTATTCTGCACATCCAGCATATCATGCAGATCTAACGGACCATCCCATTCATCTGCCGACAGGAATACCGTAGCAGTAATGATTGGAATCAGTCTGTCACCTTTGCGAAACCCTGACAAAAACTCCTCACTTGTGAGCTTAATCTTTAAAATCTCACCATCCAAATACAAATCTCCCTGTGAGTTATCTTTCTTTTTATAAGAATTTCTTGCCTCCTCAACCTGCCTTGCATACCCAAGCATATCATACAAGCCCTTTTTGATTGGCATCGCATAATGTACCTTGTCTTGCAGCTCTGCGCCAAGCATCACATAGACCGCTGTATCGTCCATCATAGCTGACCATAATTTCAATGTCATTTAGTTAAGCTTCCTATACAAGGACTGTCACTGAACAGCTGGCAGCCAGTGTCCAATTGCCGAAGTCAGACCTGTATATCTTGTAACAGACGCAGTGTCTCCCTGTATCCCATCTCCTCACTCTTCATAAGCCGGCCTTTCGAAAAATCCAGAGTTCCCGTATCCTTGCGATCCTCCAGCGGAACGGAAGGCCTGCTCTCCAGATATCCCTTTCCATCTCCGATCCATGCGTGATCCACCCGGTCTTCCGGTTTCAGAAAACTCACGATATAGGTATCAATGTCATGAATCCCTTTGAGGGCAGAAAGCGGAATCTTATCCGGCGGCATGGGGTTCTTACAGCCTTTTGGCACAACCCCGCCATCCATATAATGCCTATCCTGATATAAAACCGGCGGCGCGATCGCCGGAAGGCTGCTGCTTGCCCGCACCATCAATCTCTGATCCTCGGGAGACATTTCCTGCAGCTTAAAATATTCCGGTCTTTCCTTCTCAACAGAGTAAGCACATACCGTAACAGGAATCGTATTTTTTCTAAGCTTCTCATCCGGAAAAAATTCTTCAAACAGGCTGCAGTACCGCTCAAACACATCTCCAGTTCCCTCTTTTACCTTCCCTACAAGCTCCGACATGCCCTTCATAAATTTCCGGATGGCATCCACATCATAAAGCGCGTATAAAAGGGCATTGATCGCGCCAATGGAAGTTCCTGCCATCACCAGCTGGTCCTTTCGGATTCCTGCTTCAAGAAGCGCGCGAAGCAATCCAATCTGATATGCTCCTTTTGCTCCCCCTCCGGAGAGCACCAGTCCTATTTTTTGATTTTCATAATTCTTCATAATCTATCCATCTGCCTCCTTCAAAGCTCAAACACCAAAAGCAGCGGCATCACAAAGCTAAACAGTACCGGTCCGGCCACATCCCACACCATCATCCCCTGATGCGTCAACTGACAGATCCCGCACCTTGCGGCAATGATCACCACCGTGTAGACGAGACAAAGCTTCCAGATTTTCCGCAGCCGGAACAACGCCAGCTGTCTCCGTTCCACAGGGGCGTATTTAAGCAGATGTAAGATTGACCTGCGGACATTCCCCGTTTCCATGTAAGAACCGTATCTCCACAGACGAAAGGATATGCCAAAAGCAAAAATTGCATACCCATAGGTCGTCATTACAAATCCCCCTTCCGATTCCCTTAAGGGTATTACATTCGGGATCACGGAAAGGATTATAAAAAAAATGCTGAAAAACTGCCAAAGCACATGATTTGGAAAATAGGTCGTCTCCTCCTGATAAAATTTTTCCAAAAGCTCCTGCTGCCTTCGATCTTCCAGATGCATATCACATTCCTCCCCTTTATACAATGGTTTATATCCGACCAATCCGTTCGGATGCCGATTTTGTAATCCCGTCTGCCCTGCAATCGGGATCAAAATCCGGCTCCAATCCCATCCATGCTTTCCCGGAATTCAGAAAGCTGTCCTTTGCGCATAACCGCCACATAATCCGTCTGCCGTTCGATCTCACCGTGGTTATGGCTTGTCATCAGCACACACCTGCTCTCATCCACCAGCAGCTCCCGCAGCAGATCAAACAGTTCCCGCCGGAAGACAGGATCCATTCCCGCCGTCGCCTCGTCCAATAACAGCAGACGGCTGTCATGCGCAATCGCAAAGGCCAGCTGAAACTTCATTTTCTCGCCCCTCGACATCTTTTTATAGGTCTTGTGCACATTGAGTCCAAACCGTCCCATCAGCTCTGAAAATTGTTTCATATTCATGCTGTCATAGAGAATGCCCAAAAGCGAAGCATTCTGAATCCCGCTTCTGTCCTCAAAAAATGCCTGATCCTCAGACACGAATCCAATTCCGTTCATGGCTCCTGCATGTCTGCCCTTCATATCCTCTCCTTCAAACAGAATCCTGCCATCAAACCTGGCACGCTCCTCCAGCACACATCGCATCAGGGTTGTTTTCCCTGCTCCGTTTTCCCCTGCGATGGCATAAATATAACCCGGCATAAGAGAAAAGCTGACCCCGCTTATCTGGTATTTTTTCCCTTTTCCCGTCACATTCTGAAACTCCAGTATTGCCTGATCCATTGTCCTAGTCCTCCTCATACAGAGCAGTCACCATTTCCATAAATTCCTCCCTGGTAAGGCCTGCGTGTTTTGCCTCATAGATGATCTCATTTAACCTCTTTTCAATCATCATCAGCTGTTTTTCCATCAGATAGTCCGTATTGTACTCACAGACATAAAATCCCTTCCCCGCCACCGACCGGATCAGCCCCTCCTTTTCCAGCTCCTCATAAGCCCGTTTGGTAGTGATCACGCTGACCGACAGGGAAGCCGCCAGGGCCCGGATGGACGGAAGCGCCTCTCCGGCTTTGAGTTCTCCGGTCACGATCGCGTTTTTCATCTGATTGACGATCTGCTCATAAATCGCCAGCGTTCCCTGCGGCATGATATGAAGATTCATCC
>CAMHJT010000242.1 GCA_946185495.1 uncultured Clostridiaceae bacterium
CGTATTCACCCTTGAGAATATGATCTTTGTATTTTTTAAAAAGAGATTTGCCCTGACGCAGTTCCTCTACTACATCATCGAGAAGTGTAAGGTCGAGGCCACGTTTTTTCATAAGCTTGTAGTTTTTCTTGTATGCGGTGGTGAACTTAACAGTGTACATCAATCGTCAGCCTCAAGAGCTGCTTTTAATTCAGCCATGTTTGTATATCCTTTGCTGTCGGGATCTCTGGATATCCTGCGTGCTTCGGCCATTGCTTCAAGTGTATCTTGATTATACTTCGGAATTTCTACGGGGAAAGGGAGCCCCCCTCTGAGGATGCACTGGCGAAGGAATATATTTACTGCACTGGACAGATCCATGCCAAGGCTGTTGAAAAGATCAGTTGCTTGCTGCTTTACAGTTGAATCTATACGAATCTGAGTTGGTGTTGTAACCATGATCATCATCTCCTTTCAATTTAAATTATAATACAAATGGTTTACAATGTCAATCAAAAGACGAGTAGGGACGCAGGAAGTCCCGCCTTGCCAGAGCTGTTTTTCATGCGGATGATCCGGTTATAGAATATCGATTCGGAAATACCGTATTCCCAGCACCATGCGCTCATGGAAATGCCGCTGGCCTGGCACTGGCGAATCAGTTCCCTCCATTCGTCATCCGCTCTTTTCACTTGTTTTTTGCAGGAAGCAATTGATCGGGTTATAGCGTTGCTAAACGCGGTGTCAGAAATGGATGAGGGTAATTATGAGCTGACATTCTTAAGTGACTTTACAGAAAGTTTAAAAAACTGAATAAAGTAAAAGATAGAGAGGAGAGATAAATGTGAGGATCAAAAGAAAGACAAAAGAAAGAGTAGTTGATTATTTTATCACTCATACTTGATAAAGGAATATGTGTATGCTATTATATTCATAATCGAAGTAATGGAAAGTCTGGATATCCCCCCAATAGCTATATCTTATGATGTCGGTGTCATCTCCAGGAACGCGCCCTCTGCTTTTACTACCCGCTGCCGATGAAACGGATCAGCATGCTGGATCTGCTGCGCTATATGGGAAGGCTTTTGGATGGGTGGGATATTTTGCACATTTTTCTTTCGGCAATTATTATTGCCTCCATCGCACTCATCTATCCACAGCTTACAAAGGCTCTTACCGGTCCGGTGCTGATGGGGGGGAGGGCGGATGCGCTTAAGGGATGCGCTGTTTTCATGGTCTGCCTCAGCGTGACCCTGTGGCTTTTGGAGGCTTTAAAAAATCTTATGTCCGCGAGGCTTAAAAGCCGCATGACAGTGGGCATGCAGGCGGCGGTGATGATGAGGCTGTTGTCCCTTCCGGCAGGTTTTTTCAAAAAATACAGCGTCGGTGAGCTGAAGAGCAGGCAGATGGCGGTTACATCTCTTTGCACCATCCTTTTGGATATTATGCTGGGAATCGGACTTTCCTCCCTGTTTTCCCTGCTCTATGTGAAGCAGATTTCCAAATTCTCAGTACATCTTCTGGAGCCTTCCCGCAACGCGCTGCTGCTGACGGTAGGAGTTACGGTGGCTGTTGCTATTGCCCAGAACCGGATCGGCAGGAAGGAGATGAAGCTGGAGGCAGAGGAGTCAGGCGTCAGCTTTGCCATGATCTCCGGTATCAAAAAACTCAAGCTGACGGGGGCGGAAAACCGTATTTTTGCAAAATGGCTGGAACGATATTCAGAATGGGCCGCTGTGAAGTACAATCCGCCGTGGATCATCAAAGCGGAGCCTGTGATCGTGATGGCGATCTCCCTCATTGCGAACATGATCATATACCTTATGGCACTTGGCCATGGCGTGGATCAGTCTACCTATTACGCGTTTTCTGCTGCGTATGGCGCATTGATGGCGAACTTTACCATGCTGTCGAAATCTGCTGTACAGATGGGAAAGATCCGTCCGGCCTATGAGCTGGCAAAGCCCTTTTTGCAGGCAGTTCCGGAGGCCCAGGGGAAAAGGGAGATTATCACCAGGCTCTCCGGCAGGATTGAAGTGGAACACCTGTATTTCCGCTATACCGAAGATGGCCCCTATATCTTAAATGATCTCTCCCTTACGATCAATCCCGGGGAATATGTAGCCATCGTGGGGGAGACGGGATGCGGAAAATCCACGTTGATGAGGCTGCTTCTCGGATTTGAGCAGACAGACAGAGGTGCCATCTATTATGACGGCAAGTATATCAAAAACATCGACCTGTCCTCCCTCCGGAGAAGGATCGGGACGGTCATGCAGCAGGGCGGGCTGTTTCAGGGGGATATTTATTCCAATATCGTGATCACCGCCCCGGAGCTTTCCGTTGAAGATGCGTGGGAGGCTGCGGAGATCGCGGGGATCGCGGAGGATATCCGGAAAATGCCCATGGGGATGTACACCCTGATCTCAGAGGATGGCGGAAGCATTTCCGGAGGGCAGAAGCAGAGGATCATGATCGCCAGGGCGGTTGCCCCCAAGCCGAAGATCCTATTTTTTGATGAGGCGACCTCCGCGCTTGACAATGTGACCCAGAAGCGCGTGTCCGAGGTTCTCGACAAGATGGCCTGTACCCGTATCGTCATCGCCCACAGGCTTTCCACCATACGGTACTGTGACAGGATCGTGGTGCTGCAGAACGGAAAGATCGCGGAGGACGGGAACTATGAGGAGCTGATCGCGAAGGGCGGACTGTTTGCGGAGCTGGTGGAGAGACAGCGGCTTGATCTGGGGTAGGACAGAGCATTCCGGTCATTCGGAGAAGAGACTGGATCAAAATATGTGTAAGATGGAGAGAGAAAAAGAGACCTGTGACGGATCTAAAGAGATCCTGTCGCAGGTTTTTTCGTTATGGGCATTGGAATGTCAAATTTTACAAAATTCTTGTCAATTTTGACAATCTGTTTCATCTCAAGATCAAAATCCCTTATGGTGAAATAAAACAACACAGGAAAAATATGTTATTGGTGTCGTATATAGGGTATTGGTGCGAATCCCTTGAAACAGGGAAATAAAGGTTATATAGTAAAAACAATGAAGAAAAATATTTATAGGAGTTTTGGTGAAGTTTGGAACGGAACAGCGAAAAG
>CAMHJT010000243.1 GCA_946185495.1 uncultured Clostridiaceae bacterium
GGCAGAACAGTTGCTTTTGAGATAACAAAATATACTGTTTTGGAAAGGTCTGCGCAATGAATGCGCAGACCTTCTAAGCAGTTACTCACTATCATCGATCATTCCCCCGTCCCGCACACATATTACAATGCGCGCAGTTACCTCCGCAGGACGACCTGCCACGTTTTTTATCCCTGATGATCACAGCTATAGCGCCTGCCACGATCAAAAGAAGCAGCAGCGTGATCAGAATTGTTCCAAGATTTTCCGCTATCCATGCAGTCATTGATCCATCACCCTTTCCATACCGATCCGCCGCCTGCAGCTTACGCAATGCTCGTCAGCTTATCCGCCTCTTTGTATTTTTTGAAAAACAGCATATAAACCATCACCGCCAGCACAGCAACCGCAAAGATCAAACCTACAACGCTGACATTTCCCGTAAACAGCCCGCCGAACTGGTTGATCATAAGGGCGATGGCATACGCGAACCCGCACTGGTACAGGATCGCGAACCAGGTCCACTTCGCGTTGTTCATCTCACGCTTGATGGCGCCGATTGCCGCAAAGCAGGGCGCGCAGAGCAGGTTAAATACCAGGAAGGAGAAGCCTGTCACATTGGTAAACGCCTCCGCCAGTGCCTGCCATGCGGTCAGTTCCCCGCCGCCGTACAGGATTCCCATGGTGCCCACAATGTTCTCCTTCGCCACTAGGCCGGTGAACGATGCGACAGCCGCCTGCCAGTTGCCCCATCCAAGCGGAGTGAATAACCACGCGATCGCGTTTCCAATCTTCGCGAGAATTGAAAACTCAAGCTCATCCTCAGAAAGCATCCGGAAGCCGTCCTCGGCGAAACCGAAGTAGCTTGTAAACCATACGACAATCGTGGAGAGCAAAATGATCGTCCCCGCCTTCTTGATGAAGGACCAGCCCCTCTCCCACATGGAACGGAGTACATTGCCAAGCGTCGGCATATGGTAGGCCGGAAGCTCCATGACAAAGGGTGCGGGATCACCCGCGAACATTCTGGTCTTTTTCAGCATAATTCCTGAAATGACGATGGCCGCCATGCCGATAAAATACGCCGAGGTTGATACCCACGCCGAGCCGCCGAAGATTGCGCCCGCGATCATCGCAATAAATGGAACCTTCGCCCCACACGGGATAAAGGTGGTTGTCATGATGGTCATACGCCTGTCACGCTCATTTTCAATGGTACGGCTCGCCATGATACCGGGAACGCCGCAGCCCACTCCGACAAGCATCGGGATAAAGGATTTCCCCGACAGGCCAAATCTTCTGAAGATACGGTCAAGTACAAACGCGATACGCGCCATGTAGCCGCAGGCCTCCAGGAACGCGAGCATCAAAAACAGCACAAGCATCTGCGGCACGAAACCAAGTACCGCGCCCACTCCGGCAACAATACCGTCAAGGATCAGTCCCTTCAGCCATTCCGCCGTATTCGCGGCATCAAGCGCGGATTCCACCAGGGCCGGAATGCCGGGAACCCATGTGCCGTACTCAGCAGGATCCGGCTCCTCCCCGATCTCTTCCAGCGTCTTCACAGCGTCCTCATAATCCTCCAGCGTCGCTGTCTCCTCCGCAACCTCCAGTGTTTCCTCGTCCTCTACAGCATATGTAAACTCTCCCTCAGGAGCAGCCCCGTTCTCTTCCACATACGCGTCGTATCCATCCACAATGGCAGAAGCCTCCGCATAGCTCTCGGAAATATCTCCATACCCGCCGTCCATTCCAAAAAGATGGAAGCCGTCCCCGAAGATGCAGTCATTCGTGAAATCAGTAGCCGGAGCTCCCACGCCGACCATGGCAATCCAGTAAACCAGGAACATGATCAGGGCAAAAATCGGCAAGCCCAGAAAACGGTTGGTCACAACCTTGTCAATCTTATCAGAGGTCGTCAGGGAACCGGCGTTTTTCTTCTTATAGCAGGACTTGATCACGCCCGCGATATAAATATAACGCTCGTTGGTGATAATGCTCTCCGCATCGTCATCCAGCTCCTTTTCCGCAGCCTTGATGTCATTTTCAATATGCGAGAGCGTCTCCTTCGGAATCTTCATCTGGGCAAGCACCTTGTCATCCCGCTCAAAAATCTTGATGGCATACCATCTCTGCTGCTCCTCCGGCATGTCATGCACGACTGCCTCCTCGATATGGGCGATGGCGTGCTCTACCGGTCCGGAGAAGGTATGGAGGGGTACCGTATTATCATTTTTGGCTGCCTTGATCGCTTCCTCCGCTGCCTCCATGACGCCGTCGCCTTTCAGGGCAGAAATGACAACCACCCTGCAGCCAAGCTGGCGGGCCAGTTCCGCCGTCTTGATCTGATCCCCGTTCTTCCTGACAATATCCATCATATTGACAGCGGCAACCACAGGGATCCCAAGCTCCAAAAGCTGCGTTGTCAGATACAGGTTCCGCTCAAGATTGGTTCCATCGATGATATTTAAGATCGCGTCCGGACGCTCCCCGATCAGGTAATTCCTTGCCACCACTTCCTCCAGCGTGTAGGGAGACAGGGAATAAATGCCGGGCAGATCCGTAATCGTCACATCCTCGTGTTTTTTTAACTTACCTTCCTTTTTCTCGACCGTCACGCCCGGCCAGTTCCCTACAAACTGGTTCGAGCCGGTCAGCGCGTTGAACAGCGTGGTCTTGCCGCTGTTCGGGTTTCCAGCCAGTGCAATTTTAATGCTCATATATTATACTTCCTTTCCATTACTCGCAGCAGCGCAGCCTCACGGCTGATCCGCCGCGCCGCGGGTACGGCTTTTCCTTCCAGCCAGTCCGCAGCTAAAACTATTCGTTTTCGCGATTCACATCCCGCAGCCAATGAAAACCGCCATGGTTGCGGCGCTTTCGTCACTCTACCTCTATCATTTCCGCGTCCGCCTTGCGGATTGACAGCTCATAGTTTCTCACCGTCACCTCAATCGGATCTCCCAGCGGAGCCACCTTGCGCACATGGACCGGCGTATGCTTCGTGATTCCCATGTCCATGATCCGCCGCTTGACAGCGCCCTCCCCGTGAAGCCTGACCACAACGGCTGACTCCCCGACC
>CAMHJT010000244.1 GCA_946185495.1 uncultured Clostridiaceae bacterium
ACCAGCTCTAAGATCTTTTGTTTTCTCTCCTCATATTCTGTCATACTTTTCTAACTCCATATAGAAGAAAAGCTGCCACATATTCCATGCAGCAGCTCTCATTCCTAATTTAAAAACTTGGAACTAATCAACAACGCTAAAAGCAAAAAGAGTGCAACCGCAATCGTAGTTGCCAACACTAAGTATGCTTCCTTTGAACGTCCTTTATTCTTACTCCAGTAGGTTTCAGCAGATGCTCCGCCTGCAAGGCTTCCAAGACCGTTGTCCTTCGCTTCCTGACATAAAACCAATACCATGATCACTACACAAATGATGCAGAAAATGATTGTAAGTGCCGTCTTCATTCCTTCACACCTCCCGTCTGTAAACATCACTGAACGCTATTCTACCACAAGTTCGGATGATTGGCAAGCCATTTTTCCATTTTTTATTCCTATTAATCCTCGTAGAAAGTAACACTTCACCCTTCACCCAATATCAAGTGTGCCGTCTTAATCTTTTTTAATTTATTCTTGACAGATTTGCGTCAGCTGCAAGGCGGAGGGTGCAAGACATCCGGTGGATGTCTGTTCTGCACCGACCGGAGCGTAGCGTAGACGGGAGCATAGCGGGCTATGTGACCCGACGGCAACGCAGCAGATGGCGTGAAGCTGGCGAGAATAGATAAAAGGATGATTAAGCCGTCCGGTATATAACAGATTAGTCAGAGAGTGGTTCATTTACACTCCAAGAAAGCTCCGCATATGGTCATACTCCAGCACCATTGAATTATATCCATGCTGGTAAAATGCCTGCAGCTTCTCATGATCCATCTCTGTCCTGGACGGACATGGCAGCGTGGGACGGAGCACAAAGATTTTCTTCTCCATCTCCAGCCTCTCGATCAGATCCATTGTCTTATTGTAATAATAGGGCCGGTAATAAATGCTCTTGACCAGATTGGGATAATCATGAAAAAATGCGATGTACATCCTCGCGCGTTTGCTCGGAAATTTCTTCCTGTAGCCCCTCTGTCTGGTCAGGATCAGCACCGGCTTCCTGACGCCCTTGCGAACCGCGTGCAAAAGCGGCACGGAATCTGCCACTCCCCCGTCCAGATAGGGCACCCCGTCGATCATCACCATCTGTGAAAACAGCGGAAGGCTTGCGGAAGCCCTGCAGATCTTGCAGAGCCGGTCCAGGCTATTCGTCTCAGAGAGATATTCCGCCTTCCCCGTATAGACATTGGTCACGACCATCTCGCAGGCCTGTCCGCTCTTGATATAAGCGTCGAAATCATACGGAAAGGTCTCCTTCGGAAATGTTTCAAACAGCTTATCCATGTCATAAAAGCTTTTCTGACGGATGGCGTCCCGGATGGAATTTTTGTACTGATTCTCCTTTTTGGCAGGAGCGAAGCCCGCAAAGCTCCTCCCCTTCTGCCCCGACACATAGCTTAATGCATTGCAGGCGCCCGCCGATACGCCGATCACATAGGGAAATTCAAATCCCTGCTCCATCAGATAGTCCAGCGCGCCGGAAGTAAATACGCCTCTGGAAGCGCCGCCCTCCAGAATGAGGCCGGCCTTTTTATTCTTTAATTGTTCTAACAATACTCTGCTCCTTTATAATTACTGCTCCTTTGCCACTTCGACAACAGATTTTGCAAGCCCCGCAAGGCCCTGGATCTCTGACGGAATAATGATCTTGGTCGCCTTGCCGTCCGCAGCCTTGCTGAAGGCCTCTAGGCTTTTGAGCTGGATAACCTGTCCGGAAGGAGCCGCGTCATTTAACAGTCTGATACCGTCCGCATTGGCCTGCTGGATTGCCAGAATCGCCTGTGCCTGTCCCTCTGCCTCGCGGATCGTCGCCTCCTTCTTCGCCTCCGCGCGAAGAATCGCAGACTGCTTCTCGGCCTCCGCCTCCAGAATTACAGCTTCCTTGTGACCTTCCGCGATCAGGACAGCGGATTTTTTCTCACCCTCTGCCTTTAAGATCTGCTCACGTCTCTCACGCTCTGCCTTCATCTGCTTCTCCATCGCGTCCCGGATCGCTGTCGGCGGAATAATGTTCTTTAATTCCACACGGTTTACCTTGATGCCCCAGGGATCTGTAGCCTCATCCAGTGTGGCGCGCATCTTGGTATTGATGGTCTCCCTGGAGGTCAGGGTCTGATCCAGCTCCAGATCACCAATGATGTTACGGAGCGTCGTAGCGGTCAGGTTCTCGATCGCGACAATGGGATTCTCCACACCATAGCAGAACAGCTTGGGATCCGTGATCTGGAAAAATACGACTGTATCGATCTGCATCGTAACATTATCCTTGGTAATAACGGGCTGGGGCGGAAAATCCACCACCTGCTCTTTCAGCGTCACGCGCTTTGCCACCTTGTCGATCACCGGCGTCTTCAAATGAAATCCAACTGACCAGGTTCCTGTATAAGCGCCCAGGCGCTCAATGACATAGGCATGTGCCTGGGGCACAACCCGGATGCTGCTGACTACAACCATCACAGCAATGAATAATATAAATACTAAAAATGGTCCCATACCTTCTATTCCTCCTTATATTTCCTCTACAATCAGTTTTACGCCCTGAATCTCAAGGATCCGAACCTTCTTCCCCGCTTCGATCAGTGTATCATCGGAAGCGGATCTCGCGGTCCACTCCATGCCGCCTACCTTGGCACGGCCGGTTCCCTGTGTATTATTGATCTCCTCGATCACCACGGCATTCTGTCCGATCAGGGCTTCTGAATTGGTCTTCTCTGTCTTTGAGTCCAGATACTTGACTGCCACCGGCCTGGTAAAAACCAGAAGGAGCACGGTAACAATCGTAAAACACAGCACCTGAATGACCAGGCCCGCTCCCAGTGCTGCTACAATGGCCGCGACAAACGCCCCTCCCGCAAACCAGATCGTCGTAAGTCCAAGCGACACAATTTCAATTACGATAAACAGGGCAGCCAGCAGCAGCCAGCTCATAATCTCCATCTCTCACGCCCTCCTTTCCCTTGATTATACTTTCTGTTTTCCTTAAATGTGATTTCTGCCTTCCTCTCAGGATCCGCTGCTTTCCT
>CAMHJT010000245.1 GCA_946185495.1 uncultured Clostridiaceae bacterium
CCTCATAGTTTCCATCCTTCTCCTTCACGTCTGTCTTCATGACATGGCTCGCATTCTTGCCATACAGCTTTCTGCCCACATCATCCAGTGCTCCAAAAGAAAAATCCATCCAATCGTCAAATAAACGCTCTCCAAAAATACTTGGTAACATAAGTCATTCCTCCTTTTTTCTCACTCTTTTACGTTGCCTGAGCAAGGGGACGGAAGTCTGTATCGGATCTCTGTTCCTTTGTTCTGATTCTGTTATACCACTAATTGTTAGCACTGTCAAGAGGTGAGTGCTAATATTGTGTGACAATTTTGTGAATTCTTTTGTTTATGCGGGTTTCAAAGGCTTGTTTTTATATTTTTCCCTCTTTTGGGGTTTTGACACCAAGAAAGCATGCAGCCATTCCGTCTAAGGCTGTTCTGTTACGAATGATTGTCGATTTGGTTGACTTTCTTTTCTCAATCGGATATTATGACTACTATGATACATTCAGAACCAGGGAGGCAGTATGGACAACCGATTACAGAAACAGCTTGATTTCATTTTGGAGATTGATAAAGAAAAAAATATCTTCCGCCAGACGCACATTAGCGGTCACGGAAGAAACGAGAACGATGCGGAACACGCCTGGCACATGGCTATCATGGCCTATCTGCTGCGGGAATACTCCAACGAACCCGTTGACATAGGAAAAGTCATGCTGATGTGCCTGATCCACGACATAGTGGAGATCGAGGCAGGGGACACCTACGCCTACGATACAGAAGCTCTGAAGACTCAGAAGGCCCGGGAGGACGCCGCGAAGGAAAAGATCTTCTCCCTTCTGCCCGGTGATCAGAAGCAGGAGCTGGTATCCCTGTTTGATGAATTTGAAGCCGGAGAAACACCGGATTCCCGCTTCGCGCACGCCATGGACAACCTGCAGCCGCTGCTCCTTAATCACAGCAATGGCGGTGAAGACTGGAAATCCCATGGTGTCACAGCCTCACAGGTATACGGGAGGCAGGGCAGCACAAAACAGGGCTCGGAGAAACTATTCGAAATCACGGACCGGATTATACAGGAAAACATCCAAAAGGGAACGATCAGACCGCAGACCTGCTGAGCAGATACCTGAGGATAAACAAATCCGGAACATTTGCGCTCTGATCGAGCAGCCAACATTCCGGATTACTTTTTTCTCTATTTATTTCAGTACCGCTACCCCGTAAGCTGTCAGCGTCACATTTCCATCTGCTGCCTGAAGCTCCGTTCCCTCAATGCCGAGACCGGCCGCAAGCTCCAGCTTCCTGCCATCCTTCTCCGGAATGGCGATGGTCTTATCCTGATCGCTGTTATTCATCAAAAGCAGGATCGTCTCCCCCTCATATTCCTTCCAGAGTGCCACGATATCTCCGTCTGTGATCTCCTCCGCCACCGTCTCGATGCCACGGCCAATCTGCGGAAAGGCATTGCGGATCTTAATGACATTGCGGATATAGTTATAGATCGACGCATTGTCCGTCTTCTGCTCCTCATAGGGGGCAAACTTGTGCTCCACCGCATCCATATTCGGAGAGCCCTTGGCCATGCCGTCATCTCCCCTGGTATTCCAGTACATCGGCGCACGCTTATTCTCATCCTTGCCAGGGAAGCCCTTCACGCTGCCCACCATGCCGAGCTCCTCGCCATAATACAGAAATGCGTTACCGGACATCAGGATATTCACCGCCTCGGCAAATTTCATCTTCACCGGATCCTGCGCCAGAAAACCGGAGATACGCCCCGTATCATGATTGCTTAAGAACGGCGCATCCGTCGCCTTGTCATTCACATTCCGGATCATCTCATGGTAGGATACAATATCCTGCGCCAGCGCCTTGCCCGTAGCGCCATCCCCCGCCTTGCGGAGATCCTTGCAGATAATGCCATCGCTCTGGGCAAATGGGAAATTGAAGAGACTGTCAATGCCGCTCTCATAATACTTCTCGATCGCATTCTTGCTGTCCCAGGCTTCTCCTACCACATAGGCGTCCTCCTTCACGCTCTTGCAGTAATTGACGATCCAGGAGATCACCTCCACATTTTCATCGGGATGACCCGTGTAATACTCCTTCACAGCGTCCAGACGGAAGCCGCCCACCCCCATCTCCAGCCAGTAGGACATCACCTTCTCAAGCTCTGTCCGAAGCGCCTGACATCCGAGATTCAGATCCGGCATGCCTTCCCAGAACTGGGCTTCGTAATAAAAATCGGTTCCCTGCAGCTTGGCATAACCGTTCTTTCCCTCTTCCCTTGTGAAGAAATAATAGTCCACCGCAGGACATACCGATGGATCCGGCTCCTGTCCCTCCGACAGCGTCTTGAGGTATTCCGCAGCTTCCTTAAACCACGGATGCTCTGAGGAGCTGTGGTTTAACACCATGTCCATGATCACCTTGATCCCGCGGTCGTCACACTCCTTCAAAAATGCCTGAAAATCCTCCAGCGTTCCGTATTCCTTGTCAATCGCATAGTAATCCGTCACATCATACTTGTGATAGGTGGTGGAGGAATTGACCGGCATCAGCCAGATTCCGTTGCAGCCCAGATCCTGAATATAATCGAGCTTCTCCGTCAGACCTTTGAGGTCTCCGATTCCATCCCCGTCACTGTCGTCAAAGGCATACACAAATACCTCGTAGTACATCCGGTTGTTGTCGTCTATCCTGTGATCCTCCAGGCTTAACTCCATGACGGGTGGAGCAGCCGGTGCCGCAGGCTCCTGTGTCCCCACATTGGATGCCGGCTGTGCAGTTCCCCCGCCACAGCCCGAAAGCAGCATCAAAGCCGCAAGCATCACGCTTAATATTTTCTTCTTCATTCCTATATTCCCTTTCCCCGCAAACCTTCTTCCGACCTTATGCAGTTCGATTATCCTTTCCCTGCAAAACCTTCTTCCAGTCTTCTGCAATTCCTACGAACTCTTCCTTGCAAACTTTCTTCTGGCTTTTTTATTCTCATAAAGCATTTGATCCGCCTCGTTTAACATATGCGTCAGCTCCAAATTTTCAGAATAGGTAAACACCGCATACC
>CAMHJT010000246.1 GCA_946185495.1 uncultured Clostridiaceae bacterium
CCTTCTGCATTCTGCTTTTTGATGAGATTGACAAGGCGCATTCCTCCATTCTCGATAAATTCCTCCAGATTTTAGAGGACGGGCGCCTGACGGACTCCTCCGGTGAGACGGTGTATTTTTCGGAAACCCTGATCATCTTTACAAGCAATATCGGCATCAATAAGACAGACGAGTATGGGCGGAAGGTTCCGAATGTACAGTACGGGGAGCCCTATGAACAGATCCGCAAAAAGATCGGGGAGGAGATCGAGGCGTTTTTTACCAGCATCAACCGGGCGGAGCTCCTTAACAGGATCGGCGACAATGTGGTGATCTTTGATTATATCCGGGAGGATGTGGCGGAGGAGATCTTTGAGCTCAAGCTGTCCTCGATCCTTAAGGCCATACAGGAAAATAAGGGGATCTGCTTTACGCTGTCAGATGCTTTCCGGCAGGAGCTTCTGCGTGAGGCAAAGGGCAACCTGAAAAACGGCGGACGCGGCATTGGCAATGTTCTTGAATCCGCCCTGCTAAACGGCATTTCCGATATTCTGACAGAAATGATGGGAAAAAGCGTCAGTCACATTGTGATCACCGGACGGGAAGGGGACGGAAAGCTTGTCTATGAGATCTGATATCTGAAACAGCTTGCGGTAGATTTAATTTTGTGATATAGTGAATAAGTCTGCGCGTAATCATAGGATGCCAGGCAAGGCTTATAGTATGACAGGAACAGGTGATTGCGAAACTCAAAATGTAGATGGAGACTTTGTGCAAGCTAGATGTTTTTTCGCCGGCATTAGGAATGTTAGCCAGGAATAAATCTATAGCTTGCGCAAAGCCGACAGAAAAAGTATATGGTTTCGCAAACGCCTATAGGACAGGAAGATTAGGAGGTAGGTAAGATGCATTGGTCAGACAGCATCGCTGACGAGATTATTAAGAGGAGTCCGGATAAGGAGGAGTATGTGTGCGCGGCGGGAATCAGCCCGTCGGGTTCCATTCATATAGGCAATTTCAGGGATATCGCCACCAGCCTGTTTGTGGCGAAGGCGCTGAAACGAAGGGGAAAAAAGGCAAGGCTTCTGTTTTCCTGGGACGAGTTTGACAGGCTCAGAAAGGTTCCTGTCAATGTAGATAAGGTGACAGAGGGATTTGACAAGTATATCGGCTATCCCTATGTGGACGTGCCCAATCCGTTTGGGACTGAGGATCCCACCTACGCCGCGTATTTTGAGAATGAATTCGAGGCGTCGATCCGGAAGTTTGGAATTGAGATGGATTACAGGCATCAGGGCGAGCTCTATAGAAGCGGACAGTACCGGGAGCATATCCTGACTGCGCTGGACAAGAGGGGAGAGATCTTTGATATTCTGGACAGCTTCAGGACACAGAACGCCGAGGAGGGCGAGAGGGAAGCCTACTATCCGGTTGGCATTTATTGTCCGGAGTGTAAGAGGGATACCACGAAGATCATTTCCTATCAGGACGATACCAAGGTGGCGGAGTATACCTGTAAATGCGGGCATACCGGCAGCTTTGATTTCAAGACGGATACCAACTGCAAGCTGGCCTGGAAGATCGACTGGCCGATGCGCTGGATGCACGAGGGCGTTGACTTTGAGCCGGGCGGCAAGGATCATGCGGCACCAGGCGGCTCCTATGACACCAGCCGGGTGATCGCGGAAAAGATCTTCGGCATTCAGGCTCCGCTGTTCAAGGGCTATGAGTTTATCGGCATTAAGGGTACCACCGGAAAGATGAGCGGATCTTCAGGACTCAATCTGACGCCGGCCACCCTGCTTCAGATCTACCAGCCGGAGATCTTACTGTGGCTGTATGCGAGGGTAGAGCCGAACCGCGCGTTTGACCTTTGCTTTGACGACGGCATCTTAAGACAGTATTTTGAGTTTGACAAGATGTACAACCAGTACCTTGCGGGCGAGGCGGATGAATTCGTGCAGGCTGTGATGGACTGCTGCCTGATCGGGGAGGAGCAGATCAAGACCGTTCCCATGGCTTTGCTGGTGCAGCTCGGATCCATCGTTGATTTCAATGTGCCAATGCTGGAGACGGTATTTGAGAAGATCGACCAGCCGTTTAAGTATGACGATTTCGCGCAGAGACTTGACCTGGCGAAGTACTGGCTGGAGAACTGTTCGCCGGAAAACGCCAACAAGCTTCTGCCCTACAGGAACTGGGAGCGGTATGAGACCCTGTCGGAAGATGAGAAGAAGGAGATCAGCCTGCTGCATGATTACCTGAAGAACAATGAATACAGCCTCGACGAGCTGAATGCCGAGCTTTACGCGATTCCCAAGAAGGTGTTCGGAGAGGACGCCGAGAACATCAAGAAGCTGCAGGGTGCGTTCTTCAAGAGTGTATACCAGCTTCTGCTGAATAAGGAGAAGGGACCGAGGCTTTACCTGTTCCTGTTCGCGATCGATAAGGACAGCTATGTGCGCCTGCTAGATTTCTCCACGCCGAAGACGGAGGAGGAGCTGGTTCCGATCTCTGAGCTTCATAAAGAGGCGAAGGAGGAAGAAAAGAAGATCGAGTATGGCGAGCCGGATCCTGTGGCTCCGGTCAAGGATGAGATCACAATGGAGGAGTTCGGTAAGGTGGATCTTCGGGTATGTAAGATCCTGAAGTGCCAGGAGATCCGCAAATCCCACAGCTGTTATAAGCTGACGGTGAATGACGGCCTGCGGGAGCGGGTGATCGTCTCCTCTATCAAGCAGTACTATAAGCCGGAGGAGCTGGTTGGCAAAAAGATCATCGTTGTTGCCAATCTCGCACCCACCAGGATCACCGGCGTGACCAGCGAGGGCATGCTGGTGGCTGCTACCAACAACGCCTGCGGCTGTCAGGTTGTGATGGTGGATGATATCGTGCCGGAGGGAACAAGGATCTGCTGATGATGGCTGATCTGTTTCCTGGGGAGGATTCTATGATAGCTTATGTGTTGAATGGAAGGGGATGACTGTTTGTTCCCGACGTTAAAATCGCTATAATTTCGTCGCTCCTTGTCATTCCTTGTCACGCTTCGTCACAC
>CAMHJT010000247.1 GCA_946185495.1 uncultured Clostridiaceae bacterium
GTCATTTAAAATTTTTGTTTGAACATAAAATTTATTTTGTAAAGAAAATAATTGAGGTCTCAGCTTGCTTCAAGCCGCAATGGTTTTTTTGAAGCAGATTATAGTAAATGTTTTTTTCTCATGTATTTGTGATCAGAATGGAGGACAATGATATGCCGCTTCTGAAAAGAAAGATTGACCGATATCTTTGTGAATGGAAAAGCGATCCGAACCATATGCCGCTGATCGTAAAGGGCGCCCGTCAGATCGGAAAGACAGAATCCATCAGCCATTTTGCGAAAAGCAATTACAGGTCAGTGGTCGCGATAAATTTCGCGCTGCAAAAGCAATACAGGGATATTTTCGATGACGGGTTTGAGGTCGATGCGATCATCAAAAACATCACGCTTCACAATCCGGATTTTGAGATCATTCCGAATGAGACGATCATATTTTTTGACGAGCTTCAGGACTGCCCGAATTGCGCGACCAGCCTGAAATCTTTTCGCAGTGACGGCCGTTACGACGTGATCTGTTCCGGTTCACTGATGGGGATATGCTATCAGGAGATCGAATCGAATAGTGTCGGCAATAAAGAGGATTATGAGATGTCCTCCATGGACTTCGAGGAATTCCTCTGGGCAAAGGGATACTCGGAAGTGCTGGTTAGTGATCTGCTGAGGCATATGCTTGAAGTCACGCCGCTTTCAAACACGGAGTATGGCGTTGTCATGGAGGCGTTCAGGGAATATATGGTGATCGGCGGCATGCCTGCGATCGTCAATGTATTTGTCACGCAGAACAATTACAGCGGTACGCTGAAAATGCAGAGGCAGATCCTATTGGACTACGAGGAGGATATCACCAAATACGCGGGAGGACTGGATAAGGCAAAGATACTCAACATCTATCGCAAGATCCCTGTTTTTCTGGGGAGGAGCAATAAGAAATTCCAGGTCTCGAAGGTGGCCAGTGGTGCCAGAAACCGTGATTATGTCGGCACGGTGGACTGGCTTGACGATGCCGGCATCATAAACATATGTTATTGCATGGAGCAGCCTGAGCTTCCGCTGAGGGGAAATTACAATTCGGATCATTACAAGATTTATTTCAGGGATACGGGACTGCTGATTGCATCACTCGATGATGAGGCGCAGCGGGATCTTCGTGACAACAAGAATTTCAACACCTATAAGGGTGCCATATACGAAAACATTGTGGCTGATATGCTTGTAAAGCAGGGCTGTGGATTATTTTTTTTCAGAAACGGGAAATCCACTATTGACATGGATTTTTTTGTCAGGGATAAGGATTCCCTGATACCGGTTGAGGTAAAGGCGAATGATAACGCGACCGCTTCACTCAATAATCTGATAACCCAGAGTACATATTCCGACATCAGATATGGCATCAAGCTCGCGAACAGGAATATCGGGTTTAACGGCCGTTTCTACACGTTCCCGTATTTTCTTGGCTTTCTTCTGAAAAGGTATCTGGCGGAGAAATGAGCGGCCATGTGCTTTTTTAAGGAAATGAGTAAGTGCTTGGTCTGCTGAACAGTTACAAAAATGATTGCGGATAACAGCCGGGGAGGCTATAATAAATGTAACTGCTCAGCAGGTGCTGAGCAGTTATGCAGCGGGTAAAGCTTAAGTATCCTAATTCACCCGCTGCACTGCAAAATATACTGTTTTGCCACGGTCTGCGCAGTGAATGCGCAGACCTGTTGGGTAGTTATTAATAAATGTGCAAAAGGGCATGACAGAAACAGACAGGAAGGATGGAAAAGATGGCAGATAACATGAATTATACGACACAGATGGATGCGGCGAGAAAAGGGATTCTCACAAAGGAAATGGAGGCGGTGGCGGAGTATGAGCATGTTCCGGCGCGTGAGCTTCTGGCGCTTGTGGCTAAAGGGCAGGTGGTGATTCCGGCAAATAAGAACCATACCTGCCTGACGCCTTACGGGATCGGCAGCAGGCTGAAGACCAAGATCAATGTAAACCTGGGAACCTCCAGGGACTGCATGGATCCGGAGGTGGAGATGGCGAAGGTGCGGGAGGCGGTGCGCCTGGGAGCAGAGTCCATTATGGATCTGAGCTCCTTCGGGGATACCAGGACCTTCCGGCGCAAGCTGACCGGGGAGTGCGGCGCGGTGATCGGGACAGTGCCGGTGTATGACGCGGTGGTCTATTACAACAGGGCGCTGAAAAGCATTACCTCCAGGGAATGGATTGATATTGTGAAAATGCACGCGGAAGACGGTGTGGATTTTATGACGCTCCACTGCGGGATCAACCGGGCGACGGCGGAGAAATTCAAGCAGACGAAGCGACATACCAATATCGTGTCCAGAGGCGGCTCCATTATATTTGCATGGATGGAGATGACAGGGAATGAAAATCCGTTTTTTGAATACTATGACGAAATTCTGGACATATGCAGGGAGTATGATGTCACGTTAAGCCTTGGGGATGCCTGCAGGCCGGGCAGCATTGAGGACGCCGGTGACATCTCGCAGATTTCCGAGCTGGTGACGCTGGGTGAGCTGACGCTGCGGGCGTGGGAGAAGGACGTGCAGGTGATGATCGAGGGGCCGGGGCATATGCCGCTTGACCAGATCCGGTCCAACATGGAGATCCAGCAGACGATCTGCAAGGGAGCGCCATTTTATGTATTGGGACCGCTGGTGACAGACGTGGCGCCCGGGTACGACCATATTACGGCGGCGATCGGAGGCGCGATCGCGGCGACCTACGGTGCGTCCTTCCTCTGCTACGTGACGCCGGCGGAGCATCTGCGCCTGCCGACGGTGGAGGATGTGAAGGAGGGCATTATTGCCTCCAGGATCGCAGCCCATGCGGCGGATGTCGCCAAGGGCGTGCCGGGGGCGAAGGACTGGGATTACCAGATGAGCGAGGCAAGGCGGGAGCTTGACTGGGAGCGGCAGTTTGAGCTGGCAATAGACGGAGAGAAAGCCAGGGCGTACCGGGCGCAGTCTG
>CAMHJT010000248.1 GCA_946185495.1 uncultured Clostridiaceae bacterium
ATACCATGCAGGACATTCTGATCCGGTATAAGAGGATGCAGGGCTATAACGCGCTGTGGCAGCCGGGTACAGACCATGCGGCGATCGCGACCGAGGTGAAGATCATTGAGGCGCTGAAGGAGCAGGGAATCGATAAGGATGACCTTGGCCGTGAGGGCTTTTTAAAACGTGCCTGGGAGTGGAAGGCGGAGTACGGCGGAAGAATCATCAACCAGCTGAAGAAAATGGGCTCCTCGGCAGATTGGGACAGGGAGCGTTTCACCATGGATGAGGGCAACAACGCCGCTGTCAATGAGGTGTTCTGCAAGCTGTATGAGAAGGGCTGGATCTACAAGGGCTCGCGCATTGTCAACTGGTGCCCGGTATGCCAGACCACGATCTCTGACGCGGAGGTGGAGCATGAGGACCAGGATGGATTCTTCTGGCACATCAACTATCCGATCGTTGGGGAGGATGGCAGGTTTGTAGAGATCGCCACCACCCGTCCGGAGACTATGCTCGGAGATACCGCTGTGGCTGTGAATCCGGAGGATGAGCGGTATCGTGACATTGTCGGCAAGATGCTGAAGCTGCCGCTGACAGACAGGGAGATTCCTGTGATCGCGGACGCCTATGTGGATCCGGAGTTCGGGACAGGCTGCGTGAAGATCACGCCGGCGCATGACCCCAACGACTTTGAGGTGGGCAAGCGCCACAATCTGGAAGAGATCAATATTATGAATGATGACGCTACGATCAACGCTGCAGGCGGCAAATACGCCGGCATGGACCGCTATGAGGCGAGACGCGCCATGGTGGAGGATCTGAAGGCGCAGGGGCTTTTAGTCAAGATCGTTCCCCACAGCCACAATGTCGGCACGCATGACCGCTGCAAGACGACGGTGGAGCCGCTTGTAAAGCCGCAGTGGTTTGTGAAGATGGAGGAGATGGCCCGTCCCGCTCTGGAGGCGGTGAAGAAGGGGGAGCTTAAGCTGATCCCTGAGCGCATGAACAAGACCTATTACAACTGGCTGGAGAATATCAGGGACTGGTGTGTGTCCAGACAGCTGTGGTGGGGACACCGGATCCCGGCCTACTATTGTCAGGCCTGCGGCGAAATCACGGTTTCTAAGGAGCCGGTATGCGCCTGCCCGAAATGCCAGTCAACAGATATCAAACAGGATCCGGATACGCTGGACACCTGGTTTTCGTCCGCGCTTTGGCCGTTCTCGACGCTGGGCTGGCCGGATAAGACAGAGGAGATGGAGTATTTCTTCCCGACTGACGTGCTTGTGACGGGCTATGACATCATTTTCTTCTGGGTGATCCGCATGGTGTTCTCGTCTCTGGAGCAGACCGGCAGCCTGCCGTTTCACACGGTGCTGTTCCACGGCCTGGTAAGGGATGACCAGGGAAGAAAGATGTCCAAGTCTCTTGGAAATGGAATCGACCCGCTGGAGGTCATTGAAAAATACGGCGCGGATGCCCTGCGGTTTACGCTGATCACCGGCAACGCTCCGGGCAATGACATGCGCTTCTACTGGGAGAGGGTGGAGGCAAGCCGGAATTTTGCCAACAAGGTATGGAACGCGTCCCGGTTTATCATGATGAACATGGAGAAGGCCGATACCGCGACGATCCGTCCGGAGCATCTGACCATGGCGGACCGCTTTATCCTTTCAAAGGTAAATACGCTGGCCAAAGAAATGACGGAGAACCTGGATAAATTTGAGCTTGGCATCGCGGCGTCAAAGGTATATGATTTTATCTGGGAGGAGTTCTGCGACTGGTATATCGAGATGGTGAAGCCGAGGCTTTACAACGATGCGGACGAGACGAAGGGGGCGGCGCTCTGGACGCTGAAGACAGTGCTTGGCAATGCGCTCAAGCTGCTGCATCCCTATATGCCGTTTATCACAGAGGAGATATTCTGCAATCTGCAGGATGAGGAGGAGTCCATCATGATCTCCGCATGGCCTGAGTGGAGGGATGACTGGAGCTTCGCTGAGGATGTGGAAAAGGTGGAGCTTGTCAAGGAGGCTGTCCAGAGGATCCGGAACCTGCGCGCTGAGATGAACGTGGCGCCCGGCAGGAAAGCGACAGTCTATGTGGTATCCGCCAAGGATGAGATCCGCCGGATCTTTGAGGAGGCGAGGGTGTTCTTCACGCCTCTTGGCCTTGCCAGCGAGGTGTTCGTGCAGGCGGACAAGGCCGGGATCGGTGAGGACGCGGTGTCCTGCGTAATCCGGGACGCTGTGGTGTATATCCCGTTTGCGGAGCTTGTCGACATCGACAAGGAGGTTGAGCGACTCACGAAAGAGAAGAAACGCCTGGAGGGTGAGATGAAGCGCTGCAACGGCATGCTGAACAATCCGGGCTTTGTGGGCAAGGCGCCTGCGGCCAAGATCGAGGAGGAGAAGGGCAAGCTCCGGAAGTATTCAGATATGTTAGCGCAGGTGGAGGAGCGGCTGGCTTCCTTCCATGTTACGGATCAGCCCTGAGCCAGTGCACAGGCTCCCGAAGTGTAAATGAACTTATCCATCGGGAGCCGTGCGGTATGCAACAGATTAGTCAAAGCGTGAACGGTTACGATTCCTTCACATAGCAGAGAGGAAGATGAACGAGAGCCTTGACAGGCAATGATCTTTTATATATAATAGAAGCTGTCGTCTGATACAGCATTGATCAGACGGAGCGAATAGAATCAATCATTTGAGTAAGATCTTTCCATGCAGCCGGGGGAGTAGCGGTCCCCTGTACCTGAAATCCGCTATAGCAGGGGTGTTGGCCTGCCTCGGGTTTTGTCTTGAGTGCTGACCATAGTAAGTGGCGTTGACGTGCGGGTCTTGCGCAATGGAAACCTATGAACCGTGTCAGGTCGGGAACGAAGCAGCACTAAGTAGGAGCTTTCATGTGCCGCAAGGGTGCCTGGCTGAGTTTACTGCTATGGTAACAGGCTGGGGATGA
>CAMHJT010000249.1 GCA_946185495.1 uncultured Clostridiaceae bacterium
TCCTCCGGTTCCCGCATCTGCTGCTCGAGGTACTCCATCACGGTCCGGCTCTGCTGTCCGTCAAGCTCAAGCTCTTCCAGATAACTTAAGATCTCCTCCCGCTTCATGGGAACCGGTGATGTGCGCATCATCTCCGACACCGCCCGCACCGTCTCCATAAATGTATTCTGATCAACCATTTTTCTCAATCCTTTCCCGATCCATCATTCCCTGTCTAGGATATCCAGCGTATGTGCCCCTGCTCCCACAAGCTCCGGCCGTTCACAGACAGACAGGTGATAGTCCAGAAAGTACCGGAAGGTCTCCTCGTCCATCGCGTTCAGCACCGGACGCATATAATTAGCCGGGCCGTCCGGCGAAATGATCTTCCGCCTCGTAAGTCCGGCAGCGTCATTGAGCCTGTCGATATCCTCCAGACGCACATAGTCATACAGCTCCTCCGGCGAGGAAACTGCGTGATAGTCCTCCGTCAGCCGATGTCCCGTTACACATTCCCTGATATGGCCCTCCTTAAACGCGTAGGTCAGCACACAGTACTCGTTCATGCAGTACGCCACAAGGATCCTGCCCCCCGGCCTTGTCACCCGTTTTGCCTCCGACAGAGCCTTCAGCTTGTCCTCAAAGGTGAACAGGTGATACATGGGGCCGAGCAAAAGCGTCAAGTCAAAGGCCCCGTCTTCAAACCTCCGAAGCTGCATGGCGTTTCCCTGATACGCCTTTACCGGGCTGCCCTTTGCCTTCAGGATTCCCAGATTATACCGGACAAGCTCCACCGCCGACACGTCAAATCCCTCTTCGGCAAGAGGCACGCAGTACCGCCCTGTACCGGCTCCCACATCCAGAATGCTCTTTCCTCCGATGTCATCCAGGCAGGCATGGATATAGCGCATGGTGGTGACAAATTCCACCTGTCCATGCCGGCTGTCCAGGCGCTTTTCCTCGTTGAATTTATTGTAATACCGCTCTAACGCGGTCCACTCTCTGCCCATTACAGGTATCGTCCTCCGTTCTCCTTCAGCCACCTTCTCCTTTTCCGGTAATCCGGCAGGACACCCGCCACTGTGTCCCAGAATGCGCCGGAATGATCCATGTGAAGCAGGTGGCACAGCTCATGCACCACCACATAGTCCTGGATCTCCTCCGGCATCCGGATCAGGCGCCAGTTATAGGAAATGGTCTTCCTGCTGCTGCAGCTTCCCCATCTGGTCTTCTGATCGCCGATCCGGATCCTTCCGTATTCCACCCCCAGGATCCGCTTATAATGATCCGTCCGCTCTGATAACTTCCTCCTGGCCTGTTCCCGGTATGCCTTCTCCTCCGCCTCCGTAAACTGCACACGGGATCGCGCTTCCTCCCTGGCCCGTACGCCCTGTTTGTAGATCCAGTACCGTTTCTGGCGGAGAAACCGTTCGATCTCATGGTCCGACATGGCAAGGGGCGCCCTGACCAGAAGCTCTCCCTGCGGCGTCACGGTCACTGTCAGGCTCTTCCTATTGCCCCTGTCCAGACAGACCGAAAGCCTCAGATCCTCAATTTCCATGTAATCCATCATGCTGTCTTCCTCCCTGCTGAACAGTTACCCTTCCAGCCTCAGAAACGGTGTCCACCGCCTCCTCCGCTGCTGTGGCCTCCTCCGCCGCTGCTGCGGCTTCCACCGCCGCCGCTGCTTCCGCCGCTGCTGGACTGTACCGGACTGTACGTCCTCGTGGTAGTCGTGTGGATGGCCTTTGCGTTTAGGAGCTCCTGCGAAACCCCCAGGCTGCTGAGCATCTCCTTCTCTCCCGCTTTCCTCGGCTTAGAGTTCCCCACCATCAAAAAATAATTGAACATCAGCGCCAGCACCACCGCAAAAAACGCGTTGCAGACATACTTCATGGGCTGTGCGATCCTCTGCCCCTTTAACAGGCTAAGCTCCTGGCCAAACACCGTCAGCGCGCAGTTATAATAATCAGAGTCAGACGCATATCGATATGCGTTATCCGTAATGGTATACGCGTAGTTGGTTGTCACCACCCTATAGAGCTCGCCATCGCTGAAGATGAAAATCTCCCGGTTATCCATATCGATCACAAATACGGTACCGCTGTCCGTCCCAAAGACCTGCCTGTAATAATTCTCGGCAAATACATCCGTAGCGTAGGAATTTTCTGAAACCGTCTTGAGAGCGGCATTGCCATAAGCCGTGATCTCCTCCATGGCCTCCGCAAGGCTGGCTTCCTGCTCCTCGTCCAGAAGCTCTGCGTCGTCCTCAAGGATGACCCGGTATCCTGTCTCCGGCGACTCATAAAAGACCTCTGCACGCGCCGGCAGGGCCTGCCCTAATGTGATCAGGCAAAGGAACAGAACCGCCCAAAACGCGCGGCTTCCGCTTTTTTCCAGAACACTGCTGTCACGCATCATCATCACCTCCCTGGTTGTCAAACTGCGGCAGCTTTCTTGTACACAGCATATTAAACCTGCCGATCAGGTGATAAAAGATCACATAAATGCCTGCCATGGTAAGCAGCGCCGGTATATAGTACTGAATATCATCGATCGGCTGGTAAAGCAGCACAAAAGCAGATACCACTATGCCGATCAGCGCCGGAATACACTCCTTCCATGCCATCTTTCTCATTTTGGACAGCTCCGCTTTTTCTTCCTTCTTCCGCTTCTCCGTCTCTTCCTTCGTCTTTTCCTTTTTCTTGAGCACATCCTGCATGCCCTGGTCATTTATATGGCGATCCCTCCGGACAATATCGCCCACCTCCACCAGATGGAGTATCATGGACACCAGCGCAAGCACCCCGACGATCACCAGCAGCAGCCAGGGCCGGAGCGTCAGAAACAGATTCAGGATCACAAAGATCGGAACCGCCGTCGCCAGCGAACAG
>CAMHJT010000250.1 GCA_946185495.1 uncultured Clostridiaceae bacterium
TTGTCTGTACCTTCACCTCCTGCATCTGCTCCTTGAGCTTTTCCACCTCTTCATCCATTGCTCCGATAATTCCTAACATTTCATTCCTTCCTTTCTCACATCTGATACCGGATTCACCCGACTTACTAAATATACTGTTTTGACACAATCTGAGCAGGAAATGCCTGCCCTGCCAAGTCGACACCTCTACTTCATTACGCCTCCCGAACCGGAAGCCACAGCTTTACCGTGAAGGAGCTGTCCGATTCCACCTTCTCAAAGCCCCCGCTGTGCAGCCCCATGATGCGCTCACAGGTGATCAGCCCGATCCTGGTGCTCTCATGGGGGATGATCTCCTTGGAGATGCTGTTTGTCACGGCAATCTCCAGCCTGCCCTGCTCCACCCGGGTGGATATCACAATGGGCTCCGCGATATCCGCATACTTTTCCAGATTGGACAGCAGGTTATTGACCACCCGCTGCATGTAATTGGCATTGATGCTGCAAAAGCCTGATGCTTCTGTCACGCTGTTTTGGCTCTCCAGACGGTATCCTGCCTCCTCCAGATAAAAAAACTGGCTTCCGATCAGCTCCTCCACCAGCTCAAACACCGATACCTCCTGAATCTCCGGCATCTTATCCGCCTCCCCATAAACCAGGAAATACTCAAACAGCTCATCCGAAAGCTGGCGGATCTCCCTCGACTTTGCCAGAGACAGCTCCAGATACCGTTTCTTTTCCGCCTCACTCTTTTCACCGTGCAGATTCAAGATTTCCAGATAACCAGTGAGGGTGGTAAGCGGTGTGCGCAGGTCATGGGACAGCGCAGTCACGAGGTCACGGTTTGCCTGTAACAGCAGCTTCTCCCTTTTCATATTTTCGATAATAGACAGGCGCATCGTCTCAATGCCCCTGGCCAGATCCCCGATCTCGTCCTTTCCCTGCACCGTAATGGGATACTCCAGGTTGCCGCCCTGCAGGATTCTCAGTTCTTCCTCGATCTGGTAGATATAGGACATCTTCCTGCGGAGAAGACCTGAAAAAATGCCCACAAATAAAACAACTCCCACCGCCACGCTGGCGTAGCAGATGTAATAATAATATTTCCAGTAATCATAAGAATACAGTTCCCCGTAGACGACCCTGCCATCCGCCAGCTTCAGCTTATAAAGCTCCTCCTCCGGCGGCATCCCGTCCTCCTGCGCGTCCGAGTACAGCTCCGCATAGGAACAGAATACCTTGTTCCCATTGTAATAGACCACCAGATCCACATACTGGTTCATATCGCTCCATGTCCGCAGCTGATCGATATCCCCAAGACCCACATGATGATATTTGATATAGTCCTTCAGATCCTTCAGATGCTGATTCTGAAACCGTTCCGCCTGTTTCTGGTTTTCAAACCAGCCGCCCTCCATCTGGTCAAGAGCCAGGCATGCCATCGCGTAAATGAAGGCAGCCGAGGCAAATCCGGCTATAAGCACGCAAAGCAGAAGATATCTGGTCAGCCGGGCCTTTATGGAGATCAGAAGGCCGGATTTTTTCCGTCCGGCGACCTTTTCCTTCTTAGGCAGTCCGGTCACCGTCTGCCCATGACGTTTCCTTCTCCCGGAAGAAGCCTTCTCCCATTTCTTCTCAGACAATCCGATAACCCCTTCCCCAAATATTTTGCAGATACCTGGAAGCGGATCCGGTATCCCCCAGCTTTTTGCGGATATTCCGGATATGCACCATCACCGTATTGGTTGAGTTAGGAAAATACTCCTCTCCCCAGACCTGCTCATAGATCTCCTTCGCCGTGAAAATACGTTTTCTGTTCTCCGCCAGCAGGAGAAGGATCCGGTATTCAATCTCTGTAAACGGGATTTCCCTGCCATCCTGTAAGACCTGCTGAAGGCTGGTGTCCAGCACAAGATCCTGTACAACGATCCGGTGATCCTCCTCCTTCTCCGTCTGCAGATAGGGACGCCTAAGCAGCGCCTGTACCCGCAGCATCAGCTCCGTGAAGGAAAACGGCTTCTTCAAAAAATCGTCTCCCCCCGCCTCAAATCCCTCGATCATATCCGTCTCAGCGGTCTTGGCCGTAAGGAAAAGAATCGGTACCTGAGCGCGCTCCCGGATCTGCGTACAGGCATCAATGCCATTGCAGGAGGGCATCATGATGTCCAGGATCACCAGATCGATGGTTTCGTCAAATTTTTCCACCGCCTCTTTTCCATTGACCGCCAGTACCACCTCAAACCCCGCATCCTCCAGCATAATGCGGACTACCTCCCTGATATCCCCCGCGTCATCCGCCACGAGGATCTTTTTTCCCTGTTTCATTCCTTCTTCTGCCTTTCCATCAGATATAACAATTCCTTCAGTTCCTCTTCCTCAAGCTTCGTGTAACCGGCCAGCTCGGAAAGCTCCGGCTCCCTGCCCAGCTCCTGCTTTAACAGCTTCCGTGCCTCATGTACCAGATTGATCCTTCCGATGACCGCCTTCTCCTGCTCCCGCTCCCCGCTGATAGAGGACGCGTAAGACGCTATCCCCTCCTCGATGCTGCGCGCAAGCCTCTGTTCTGTCTTCTTGAAAGTGTCACCGGATGCATCCTCCGCTCCGCTTCCGCAAAGCTCCCTAAGCTCGAGCAGCAGCGCCATATTCCCCTCCTGCACCAGATCCTCGGCCGGAAGCTCCTTTGTCACATAGCCCCCGGCAATGGAGATCACACGCGGCAGCCAGGCATCCGCCAGCTTTTTGACCGCCTGCTGCTCCCCCTTAATGAGCGCGCCGTAAAGGGCCGCCTTTTCCTCCTCTGAATAAGACGGAAGCTCCGAAACCTCCTCCAGGTACATGGAAAATACCTT
>CAMHJT010000251.1 GCA_946185495.1 uncultured Clostridiaceae bacterium
AGCCGATCAAAAAGTACACCGTTTCGCAATCGCTCGTTACATTCAGTTCCATTTTTTCTGAAAGAATTGCTCCGTCTCCTCCACGACAACGCGCCGCAGCGCGAAAATCGCGATCATGTTGGGAAACGCCATCAGTCCGTTGAAAATGTCGGCGATGGTCCAGACTATGTCCACGGCAATATACGGTCCTATAAATACCGCGCAGATATAAAACAGGCGGTACAGCTTAAGCAGCCTGCGGCTGCCTCCAGACAGGTATTCCAGGCAGCGTTCCGAATAGTAATCCCAGCCGAGGATCGTGGTAAAGGCGAAAAAGACAAGGCAGAGCATCAGCAGAAACGCCGAGACACGCCCCGGGATCGGCAGGCCCTGCTCAAAGGCATAGGTCGTCACCGCCACGCCCTGCAGCCCCTCTGCCTTCCACGCTCCGGTCAGGACAATGGAAAGCCCGGTCATGGTACAGATCACAATCGTATCGATAAAGGTTCCGGTCATGGACACCAGCCCCTGGCGGACAGGCTCCTTTGTCCTGGCTGCCGCCGCCGCAATGGGCGCCGAGCCAAGTCCCGCCTCATTGGAAAAAATTCCCCTCGCGACGCCTTTCTGCATGGCCACAAACATGGATCCTGCCGCCCCTCCCGCCACCGCCTGCGGACGAAACGCCGAGGTCACGATCACGGTGAGCGCCTCCGGTATTTTCTCAATATTACAGATTAACAGCGTGACCGTGATCACCAGATAGATGACTGCCATAAATGGAACCACAAATTCCGTCACACGCACGATCCTCTGGATTCCGCCGATCAGCACCGCGGACACGCAGGCTGTCAGCACAAGGGACGCGATGACAACTGTCCAGGAATAGCTCCTGTCAAGAAGCGGTAGTTCAACCGTCCAGTTCATGTCAGGATCAAAATAGGAATTGACCGCGGAGGAAATCCCGTTGACCTGCGAGAAGGTTCCGATTCCGAACAGTCCGACACAGATTCCGAAAAACGCGAACAGCTTTCCCATCCATTTCCATTTTTCGCCCATGCCCCGCTCTATGTAATAAAACGGCCCGCCCAGCACATGATGGTTTTCCCCCACCACACGGTACTTCACCGCCAGAAGGCCCTCGGCGTATTTTGTCGCCATGCCGAAAAAGGCAGCAAGCTCCATCCACAGCAGAGCGCCCGGTCCCCCGGTTCCGATCGCCGTCGCGACGCCCACGATATTTCCTGTGCCGATCGTGGCCGACAGGGCGGTACACAGCGCGCCGAAGGAGGTCACCTCCCCTTCGCCGTTCTCCTCATCCTTTACCGTCCACTTCAGTGCCAGCGGCAGGCGCACAAACTGCAGCACCTTCATGCGCAGCGTCAGATAGATGCCCCCGGAAAGAATCAGTATCATAAGCGGCGCGCCCCACACCAGATCATCCAGCTGCTTTAACCATTCATTGACCGAAACTGACATTGCTCCTCCTTGTTATTCCGTGGCATTTCAGGCAGGGCTGAAATGCTGTACGCGTTTACCTTCTATCATTTTATTATCCGGCATATGCCAATTATGCCATTCCGGGTGCAGGCATGGAAACTATTTCCTGCCGCCGCACAGCCCGCTCTCCCGGTGCAGGCATGGAACCTGTTTCCCGCCGCCTGCACAGAAAAAATCCCCGGTGCCACTTCTTGCACACCGGGGATATCACGTTCTATGCAAATCAGGTCATCAGGAATACGACTCCTTAACGGATCGTCTTGATCCATCCCTCCGGAGCCTCGATCCTTCCCATCTGGATGCCGGTCAGGGTATCATAGAGCTTCTTCGTCACCGGACCCATCTCCTCCATGCCGCTCGGGAAGCAGATCTCCTTACCGTGATCCACAATCTTGCCGACCGGAGAGATCACAGCCGCGGTACCGCACAGGCCGCACTCCGCGAAGTTCTCAAGCTCGGCAAACGCAACCTCCCTGTGCTCCACTTCAAGTCCCAGATACTTCTCTGCCACTACCATCAGTGAACGCCTCGTGATCGATGGCAGGATGCTGTCTGACTTCGGGGTTACAAACTTGCCATCCTTCGTGATAAAGATAAAGTTGGCACCGCCTGTCTCCTCCACCTTCGTGCGGGTTGCGGGATCCAGGTACATATTCTCGGAATATCCCTGCTCATGCGCGTCCACAATCGCGTGCAGGCTCATCGCGTAATTCAGTCCTGCCTTGATATGGCCGGTTCCATGCGGAGCCGCGCGGTCAAAATCTGACACGCGGATCGTGATCGGCTTCGCGCCGCCCTTGAAATACGGACCAACCGGCGTCACAAAAATACGGAACTGATATTCATCCGCCGGCTTCACGCCGATTACCGGATTGCTTCCAAACATATAGGGACGGATATACAATGTAGCGCCTGAACCATACGGCGGCACATAATCAATGTTAGCCTCCACCGTCTTCACAACTGCTTCTACAAAGCGGTCCTCCGGAAATACCGGCATCTCCAGGCGCTTGCAGGAATCTGACATCCTCTGCGCGTTGAGATCCGGACGGAAACAAACTACATGTCCATCCTCTGTCGTATAAGCCTTCAGGCCTTCAAAACAGGTCTGCGCATACTGTAATACTCCGGCACACTCACTGATCGTCACCGTCGCGTCTGAGGTCAGAGTACCCTCATCCCATGCACCATCCTTATAATTGGACACATATCTCTGCTCCGTCTGAATATACCCAAACCCAAGATTCGACCAATCAATCTGCTTACTCATATGAAAAACTTCCTTTCCTCGGCTGTCTCGCAGCATC
>CAMHJT010000252.1 GCA_946185495.1 uncultured Clostridiaceae bacterium
GTTTCCCTTCCGCTGTGTCCACCGGAAGAAAGGCAAGCCGCCACTCCTCAGGCACCTGGCTGTAGTATTTCAGATTCAGCTCCCTCGCCCTGTTGTGGAAATAGTCACAGACTGCCTTGCCAAGATGGCGGCTTCCGGAGTGGATCATGATACACAGATACCCCTCCTCGTCCACCTGAAGCTCCACAAAATGGTTGCCGCCGCCAAGGGTTCCCACCTGGTAATAGCCGTCCTTGATCAGCGGGAGCAGCTCCGGATCTGCCTCGTACCGGTCAAGCTCTTCCTTCGCCCGGTCCAGCACCTCGCTTTTTTGCGGTGTCTTGTGCCGCGCGGTATTCACCGGGATATTCCGCATGAACCCGCCGACGATTGCCTGGACGATGGTGCCGTTTCCGGTCTGGATATCCTTCACATCCGAAAGCCTGATATTGGTATCGATGAAGTTCATTCCGCATCCGATATCCACACCTACTGCATTCGGAACGATCACGTCCTTTGACGCGATCACTCCGCCGATGGGCATTCCCTTTCCGGTGTGTGTATCCGGCATCAGGCATACCCACTTGTGTATAAATGGAAGATTCGCGAGATGCTCTGCCTGCTCCATGCAGCTCTCCTCAATGGCTTCCCTGTCATTTACCCATATCTTAATTGGAAATCTTGTCTGGTCGTTGTAATGTACAAACATGATGGTTCTCTCCTTTTCCGGTTTTTGACTTTTTTATCTGTTGAGATTACAATACCAAACCATGGAAAGAATATCATTTCAAAAAAGATGCGAACTGCATTGCAGGCACGGTTGAAATGAAATATAATAGGAACTGGTATCTGTTCAGCAGGTGCTGATCAGATAGGAGATCTGATTGGAAAACAAAATGACCGGGTGGCTTGTGGTGCAGGAAGGGATCCATATGGCGGAATTTAAAGAGCTGATCAAAAATTTTAATAAATGCCGCGACTATGTGCGCGATTTTTTTGTATATGGATTTAAGAGCAGACAGGACTTTACCTCAGACAGAAAGAGCGCCCGCACTTATGACGATGAGCGAAGAAGGATAACGGGGTGGCTGTCTGAATATGTTGTGGAGGACCGGGCAAAGGATTCCGGGGCGGAGGACAATCCCTCCAGAAATCCAGTCAAAAATATATCCCTGCAGATGGACAGCAACCTCTTAGACACCAATCCTCTGTTCTCAGTCTGGAAGACCAAAAGCTTTACGGATAATGATATTCTGCTGCATTTTTTCCTGCTCGATCTATTGCAGGATGCCCCAGCCGGAACCGGAATAAAAAAGGGAGCTGCGGGATTGTCTTATGAGCAGAAAAGCTTATCCCTTGGGCAGATCCCTGCAGCAGATTCTGACGGCCAGATGCAGGTATCAGCATGTAAACCTGCCTATACCGCGGGCGAGCTTGCAGATCTATTATCGGAAAATTACGCGTTTCCGGCGGACACACAGCTGGTAAGGCGCAAATGCAATGAGTATGTGAAGGAAGGGCTGCTGGAGGCGGAAAAGGATGGAAAGACGCTGCGGTACCGGAGGGGACTTGCCTGGGTGGATCTTTTTCCTTCCGGCAGTACAGAGGGCAGTGGGAGTATGTCCTGCAGGGACAACGGGGAAGTTTCCGAAAATGCTGCTAAAAATTCAGTGTCCGTTCATAGCGGGTGTATGTCCCGTGAGAACAGCTGGGAAGCCTCCCTGCTTCACGCGATTTCCCTGTTTCAGATGGACACGCCCTTCGGTTATATCGGTAATACGGTCTTAGACGGAATTTCCCAAAAAAACCGGATATTCCGGGTAAAGCACAGCTTTCCTGCCTTTACGCTGGAGGAAGAGATCACTGATCAGCTCCTTGCGGCGAAAAAAGCGCACAGCTATGTGAAAATGGAGGTTATAAGCAACCGGAACGGACAGACTCCGGGACAGGTGTATGGGGTGCCTCTTAAAATACTGGTAAGTGCCAGAACCGGACGGCGCTATGTCTGCATCTATCACAGGACGCAGGAAAGGATACATGCTGCGGCCCGTAACCGCCGAAGGGGATCTGCCGCTTCAAAGAGAGAACCGAAATACCATTTCCGGTGTGTGCGGCTGGATCAGATCAAATCCGTTACCGTGATGACATCCGGTGATGCCGGTGGGGCAAAGTCCGCCGTAATCACTGCCACTACGGACGCGTTTGCAGCTCAGCAGGAGGCTCTTGCCAGAAATCTGCCGTTCGTCTGGGGCGTATCCTTCGAGGGCATGCGGACCAGGGTATCCCTCACCTTAAAGATAGATGAGCGCTGTGAGGGATTTATCTTAAACCGTCTGGAACGGGAGGGGAAACAAGGCACCGTCACCAGGCTTGAGGACAATGTATTTCGATATGAAAAGGTGGTATTTGACGCAAAAGAAATGTTCCCGTGGCTGCGTACATTTATCGGAAGGATTGTGGATGTTCGTTTTGTTACCTTGAATGAGAAGTTTGAAGAGATCCGGGAAAACACATCCTTAAGGCAACAGTTTTTAGAAGACATTGAGGCTTTATCAAAGTTCTACATCTGAAGGAGATATATATGCAGCTTTATTCTGAACTATACAACTGTTATTATAATATCATACACAGTCTGTTAAGCAGGGATACCCCCTTTTCCAGGGAGGAACTTATCTCCGTCGTATCCCGTGAGGGCTTTGATGAGA
>CAMHJT010000253.1 GCA_946185495.1 uncultured Clostridiaceae bacterium
CGTTAAAAAAATCGTTAAAAGGAGAAGATGCAGGATGAAAAGAGAAGACTTAGAAAAGCTGGGACTGTCCAAGGAACAGATTGATTCCGTTTGCGACCTGAACAATGCCGACATGGCACCGGTCAGGGCAGAGCTCACAAAGGCGAAAGATGACCTGAAAGCAGCGCAGGACAAGGTGGTGGCGCAGGACGGAACCATCAAGGAGCTTAACAAGGATCTTGCAAAGTTCAAGGATGAGGATGTCAGCGGCCTGAAACAGAAAATCGCGGATCTGGAAAAGAATGTTGCGGAAAAGGAAGCGCAGCATAAACAGGAGATCGCGGATAGGGATTTCAACGACCTTGTAAAGGATGCGATCGTGACTGCGAAGGGAAAGAACGCGAAGGCGATCACTGCCCTGCTGGAAATCGAGACGCTGAAGGCGTCAAAGAACCAGAGGGAGGATATCGCAAAGGCGATCAAGGCGCTGACGGAGGCAGAGGACAGCAAAATGCTTTTCGGAGAGAAAAAGCCGGAAGTGGTAGGTAAGAAAGACACGATCGGCAATGTGGGCAGCACGGGAAGTGGCGGGAATGCCACGGAGACGCTTGCATCTGCATTGACGGAACATTACAGTAAAGGAGATGAATGATTATGGCTATTACACTGGCAGAAGCAAAGGTCGGCTATGCCGACAAGGTAGACCAGCAGGTCATTGACGAGTTCCGCAGGAGCTCCCTGCTGCTGGATGCCCTTACTTTTGACGATACGATTTCACCCACAGGCGGAAGCAACCTGGTCTATGGGTACATGAGGCTTGACACGCCCTCTACGGCAGGCGTGCGTCAGATCAACAGCGAGTATACTGCAAATGAGGCTAAGAGGACCAAGCAGACGGCAAGCCCGGTGATCCTGGGCGGCTCTTTTGAGATCGACCGGGTGATCCAGAACACTTCAGGCGCGATCAATGAGCTGGACTTCCAGATCAAGCAGAAGACGAAGGCGGGAGCCAACTATTTCCACAACCTTGTCATCAACGGAACCTCGGCGTCTTCCGGGGCCGGTTATGTGGTGAACACATTTGACGGCCTTAAAAAGATTTTGACCGGCAAGGACACGGAAATGACAACGACTATCAACATTTCGGATTCCTCCGCCCTGGACAGCAATTACAATGCGCTCCTGGATGAGGTGGACACGTTCTTAAGCCTCCTGGATGGCAAGCCGGACATGCTCCTGATGAACGGCAAGATGCTCACTAAGCTGCGTTCTGCGGCTAGGCGTGCCGGGTATTACGGCAGGGACAGGGACGAGTTCGGCCGAACGGTGGAGACATACAACGGTATCCGGCTGATGGACTGCGGCCAGTACTATAACGGCAGCACGACAGCGGATGTGATCGCAACTTCCACTCCGACGTCTGCCGCATTCGGAACAACTGACCTTTACGCGGTCAAGCTCGGCCTTGATGCGTTCCATGGCATTTCCGTTGACGGCTCGAAGATGCTCAAGACATACCTGCCTGATTTCAACGCGCCTGGCGCAGTGAAGAAGGGTGAGGTGGAGCTGATCGCCGGAGCTGTGCTTAAAAACAGCAGAAAAGCAGGCGTCCTTCATGGGATCGGAATCCTCCCGAAGACGTCATAAGTTAGAAAGTGGGGGCTTTAAATGTCACAGATCATTGACTGGGAGTATTATAGCTCCCATTTTCCACAGGTGGTACCGGAAGCCCAGTTTGCTGCTGTGGAGCAGCAGGCTGAGGCGGAATTTAACAGGGTAGTGAAGCCATATATGGAGGTTCCGGAGGGACGGCAGAAGGAAACCGTATTCCAGCTCTGTAACTTCCTCTACACCAACAGGGCTGGGCTTTCCGGTAAATCGGTAAAGTCCGTAAGCAATAACGGATACAGCGAAAGCTACGCGGTATCCGGAAGGGATGAGCTTGCGGGCTCCATCCGGGAACTGATATATGAGTATGCGGATATCAGATTGGCAGGTGCGTTTTGATGTTTGATCAGCAGGTTACGATCTACAACTGGCATAAGGCAGGACAGGCGGAAAGCTGGAACAGGACGGTGATTTCCGGGGTTGCTTACAGGTACACTACCGAAAAGACGGTATCATCATCCGGTGCGGTCATCATGACACCCATGCTCTATATCACGATTCCGGCGGAGGCAGACGCGCAGGGAAAAACCTATGTCGATTATGTCAGTTATCTGGCAATGTCACCACAGCATGCGGCAGAACACTGGACGGTTAATCCCAAATGCAACCAGGAGGTTGTGGTGTGCGGTGCCTGCGATACTGAAATCACTGAAAATTACAGGATCAGCAGCCTTAAAAAAGACCATATGAAATCAGGCCTTGTCTGCGGCCTGGAAGACAACACGGATGAAGAACTTTTGAAGCATTACAGGGTGGTGTGCAGGTAATGGGACAGTTATTTAACTTAAACCTCAGGAGCATGTCCGTGGACATTGAGGCGGCCATGCGGCGGCTGAACCTGGAAGAGAGGGGCAGGGTGCAGCAGGTGATTGACAGTGAAGTGCTCCGTCTGAATGACCCGTATGTGCCGAAGGACACCGGAGAGCTGATCCGGAGCGGGATCGCAAACACGCAGATAGGCAGCGGTGAGGTGATCTACCAGACGCCTTATGCGAGGAGGCAGTACTACATCC
>CAMHJT010000254.1 GCA_946185495.1 uncultured Clostridiaceae bacterium
TCCGGATTCCTTGTATTTTTTCATCACAAAATGGGTGGAAGTGCTGAGCACCCCTTCCATGGGCGCCAGCTTTCTGGCCACAAACTGCGCGACCTCCTTCATAGTCTTCCCCTCGATAAATACAGCCATGTCAAACCCGCCGGACATCAGGTAGAGTGAAGTAACCTCCTCATAGTTATAGATCCGCTCCGCGATGCGGTCAAAGCCCTCGCCCCGCTGTGGCACCACTTTGACCTCAATGAGCGCTGTCACCCTCTCATCCCCCGTCTTATCCCAATTAATGATCGTGTGATAGCCGCAGATAATCTGCTCCTGTTCCATGTCGCTGATCGTATGAATCACCAGCGATTCGTCCAGTCCCAGCATCACCGCTATGTCCCGGGTGCTGAGTCCCGCATTGTGCTGGATCAGTTTTAAAATCTTATTCCTGATATCCGTCATAATCCCATACCTCCTCTATATTTAAAGTCTTTCTGTATCTCCTAAACAGGTGCTGACCGCCTTAAAATCACTGACAAACAGGCGTGGCTCATCATCTGATCAGCCTCTCTATCATCGTTGACCCTATATCGCCTGTCTCTGACATTCAGATACCCATCCCATCGTTTTTTCTATGAATCGTTGTTTTTTACCGTTTTTCACATCTTTAAGTCTCAACCTACACCGGCATCGGCTGCCCATAAATCACCGCATGAAGCGCATCCCCTTTAGGCGGAGTCAGAAATCGTTCTTCCTCCTCCAGAATGACCTTCCGGTCCTTACCGGTCTTCGTGACGCCGATGACCTCCGCCTCCAGTCCCGCACTCCGGAAATCCTCCGCAAGCTGCCGACCCTTGTCTGTCACAAGCAGCAGGCTGCCCTGCCCGTTCATCAGATAGGGGTTGATGTCAAAAAATTCACTGACTTCAATGATCTCCTGCTTTACAGGAATCCGGTCAAGCCACACCTCCCCGCCACACCGGCAGACGCTAAACAACTGCCAGAGCGCCCCGAACACACCCCCGTTCGAGACATCATGTGCCGCATAGACGGTGGGCTTTTCCGATCCGATAAGGCTTTCCAGCACGGTAAGCTCCGCAAACAAATCTGTTTGTTCCAGATACGACGCAGCCTTTTCAATATAGCTGACCGGGTACCTTGTGACAAGCTCCTCCCGCTTCAGCTTCGCAAGAATGGCTCCGCCATACAGCCCGCACCATTTCGTCATCACAAGGTCCATACCGGGCGTCACCTGATCCTGCCTGCTTTCCCACAGCTTTTTGCCATACGCAGTGACCATCACAACAGGCTCTGTCACCGTATTTACCAGCTCCGTATGCCCGGTCAGGATATCCAGATGGTACTGCTCCGCCTTTCGGTACAGATTGCGGGTAATCGATGCCAGAGAAGCCTCCTCACTGTGTTCCGGAAGCAAAATCGCCACTCCGATCCCATACGGTTTTCCTCCCGCTGCAATCACATTATTTATCGCCCCATGCAGAGCATACACCTCGTTTCCCTGATAAGAAAAGGCAGTGGTGGCCATGGATGTCACCATGCTGCCAGTCACTGCCCCATCATATCCGATCCCCGGTCCAGGCTCTATCCCGCCTGAACGATATCGGATCGGATGTAACACGGAACGCTTCAAGGTATGCTCTGGTAATTTACCAGTCCTCATTCTGTCTCTCCTTCACTCTCCACAGGTTCCGGTTCCTCCACCACAGGAGCCTCCACGGTCACTTCCTCTGTCTGTACGTTCTCCTCCGCAGCTTCGGTCTTCTTTTTCTTTTTTCCTTCTGAGCTGTTCTCTGTATTCTCCTCTTTCTCTTCCTTCGGTTTTACCTCTTCCTTCGGTTTCTCCACCTTCTTCGTGCCGACCCGCACCTTCGCAGGCTGCGCATTGTATTTGCTGGTGTTGACCCTGACAGAATCCACCTGAACACCATCGATGAAGATATTCTTCCAAAGCTCCGCATAGTATCCGGTATGCGCGTCCTGCTCCACGATCCTGGTTCCCTCCGGCAGGGTATCATCCCGGATCACCTCCGGCTCTCCCGGCTCATAAGTCTCGATCACCTTCGCCTCCAGCTCCAGCGTCCGGTCAGCCGGCCGCTCGTCATGTCCATAGATCGCAAAGGAAATCGTGCCGCCTCCCGCGTATCCATCGATATAAATGGGATACTCCGTATTGTTCGTAAACTTGAAATCCATATAGGTACCGGCGATGGCGGCATCCCTGGACGGATCCACATAGCTCACGCCAAGGGAATGCGGATACCGCTCATCCACCTGCAGTTCTGCCTTGATCACCGCATTGTACAACGTAGTGGAAACCTGACAGATTCCTCCGCCCAGACCGTCCACCAGCTCGTTATTAACATACTGTCCGGCATTGGCATATCCGTTCTCCTCTGTGAACGGAGATACCGTATTATACACGGAAAACTGCTCGCCCGGCATCAGCACGGTTCCGCTGATCTTCCCTGCGCCTGTGACCAGATTCCGGGATCGGTTGGCATTACCCGGATTATAGCCCGTCTCTGCCCTTCCCATCACGCTGTCCACCTTGGCAAAGACCTCCGCATCGTAACGGGGCTTCTGTACCTTAGTCACAGCCTCCACCGTAAGATCCTTCTGCTTCCAGGGC
>CAMHJT010000255.1 GCA_946185495.1 uncultured Clostridiaceae bacterium
AAATGCAAAAAATGCGGAAAATGCCTGCAGCCCGGCTGTCCCGCACTGACAAGAAATGAGGACGGCACCATTTCCATTGACGCAACCATGTGCAACGGCTGCGGCCTCTGCCGTCGGCTCTGTCCATTTGGCGCGATTGAGGAGGTGGCAAAATAATGACCAAGAATATTATGATCGTTGGCGTAGGCGGGCAGGGAACCCTGCTCACCAGCCGGATTCTCGGCGGCATCATCCTGACCGCCGGCTATGACGTAAAGCTTTCCGAGGTACACGGCATGGCACAGCGCGGCGGCTCCGTCGTGACCTTTGTCCGTTACGGCGAACAGGTGGCCGAGCCCATCGTAGAGGAGGGACAGGCAGATGTCCTGATCGCCTTTGAGCGCCTGGAGGCCCTGCGCTACGCGCACTTTTTGAAGCCGGGCGGTGCCCTGGTGGTTAATGACCAGCGCATCGATCCGATCACAGTTGTGACCGGCGCGGCCGAATATCCGGAGAACATCATCGAAGAACTGAAAAAGACCTACAAGGTCTACAGCGTGGACGCGGCCAACGAGGCGCTGAAGCTCGGCAACTCCCGCGTATTCAACAATATCGTGCTCGGCGTAGCCGCGAAGCACATGGATTTCAAGAAGGAGGACTGGCTGAAGGTGATCGCTGATACCGTTCCGCCGAAGACCATCGAGATTAACCAGAAAGCATTTCTGACAGGCTACGAAAGTTAAATCTTCAGCGCGCAGCCGTAAGCAGGTCGTGAAAATGAAACACTTACAGCGCAGCTGCATAATCAGCAAAAAGTCCCGCGTGTCCGCGGGACTTTTTTTCCAACCGGCACACTGCCATACTCATTGCCAGAACACGAGACAGGTGCCCGAATTCCCGGTAACGATATGATATTGAAACTGGCGGATACCTTACACTGCAACTACAAAGGCGAAAGCTACTTTTCATGAAGAGGATTACGAAATAGCCGGAACCCCTGTAGCAGTTACATTTGAATATGGATTGGTAAATGATTTTCTTCTGGAATGGAATACGAAGAAAGAAGAATTAGAAAGTGAGGCAATCCCCCCGAATGAATACTTTGAATGGAAGATTACATGGCCGCATGCTTAGTACCAAAATAGTACCATTCCAGTATAAAGAAAGCCCGCAACCGCCTGTTTTCAAGGCTTTGCGGGCTTTAAAAAATTATTCGAATTCGATCGTACCGGTCGGCTTCGGTGTGAAGTCATACAGCACCCTGTTCACGCCCTTCACCTCGCTTGTGATCCGCTTCACCAGATGCTGCATCAGCTCAAACGGAATATTCTCCACCTCAGCTGTCATGGCGTCCGTCGTGTTGACCGCGCGGATGATCACAGACCACTCAAAGGCGCGGTTTCCGTCCTTGATCCCGGTGGACTTGAAATCAGGAACCACTGTAAAATACTGCCATACCTTGCCTTCCAGTCCGTTCTTCGCGAATTCCTCCCGTAAGATCGCGTCGGATTCACGTACCGCCTCCAGTCTGTCCCTCGTGATCGCGCCCGGGCATCTCACGCCGAGCCCCGGTCCCGGGAACGGCTGGCGGAACACCATGCTGTCCGGCAGTCCCAGGCATGTTCCAACCATGCGCACCTCATCCTTAAACAGCACCTTCACAGGCTCAACCAGCTCAAACTTCAGATCCTCTGGAAGTCCCCCGGCGTTGTGGTGGGCCTTGATGCCATTCTCACTCTCCAGAATGTCCGGCCAGATCGTTCCCTGTGCCAGGCACTCCACGCCGTCTAACTTCCTCGCCTCCTCAGCAAACACCTCGATAAATTCATTGCCGATGATCTTGCGCTTTGTCTCAGGATCGTTCACGCCTGCCAGCTTGTCAAGGAAACGGTCTGTCGCATCCACATAGATCAGATTCGCCTTCATCTGATTGCGGAATACCTCGATTACCTGCTCCGGCTCTCCCTTGCGCAGAAGTCCGTGGTTCACATGCACGCACACGAGCTGCTGTCCTACTGCCTTGATCAGCAGCGCAGCAACAACAGAGGAATCCACTCCGCCCGAAAGCGCCAGCAGAACCTTCCGGTCTCCGATCTGCTGCTTCAGCAGCGCCACCTGTTCTTCAATAAACGCATTCGCAAGCTCCGGTGTCGTGATCCGGACCATATCGTCCGGGCGTCTGTCATTTGCCATCTTTCTTTCCTCCTCTAAAACGCTTGTTTTATGTGTCATATTTTAACACTAAACGGCCTGTCTTGCAAGCGTCCGACCAATTGCAAAACAGGCTTTTCCAAATTCGTTATTACCGTTTACGACATTAGCTTCGACCTCCACTTTATAGCCTCCTGTCTGTATCTTTCGGCAACGTCCATCAGGTCACCATACTGCTTTTTCGCGCTTTCGATCTGTTCCCTGTAATAGGCAAGCTTTTTTTCTGTCTCCTCCTGCAGCTTCCTATGCTCCTCCCTCAGAAGCCCGTTTTCCTCTTCCCGTCTTTTTTCTTTTTCTGATATTTGATCTCTCTCTTTCGCCAGTCTCTTTCTCTCCTGCACCTGCTGTTCCAGCTCTTTTTCCAGCCGGTCGCGCTCCTTTAGCAGACGGGTTTT
>CAMHJT010000256.1 GCA_946185495.1 uncultured Clostridiaceae bacterium
TTGGCGATGGAGATCGGTGTGGATGTTCGTACAGCGAAGCGGGCAGGTCTTTTACATGATATCGGAAAATCTGTGGATCATGAAATGGAAGGCTCTCATATTCAGATTGGTGTGGATCTGTGCAGAAAGTACAAGGAATCCGGCGTGATCATCAACGCGGTAGAGGCACATCATGGAGATGTGGAGCCACAGTCATTAATTGCTTGCATTGTGCAGGCTGCTGACGCGATATCAGCGGCCAGACCGGGTGCAAGACGTGAGACATTGGAGACGTACACCACGAGGCTGAAGCAGCTTGAGGATATTGCCAACAGCTTCAAGGGTGTAGATAAAACTTTTGCTATTCAGGCAGGAAGAGAGATTCGTATTATGGTAGTTCCGGAACAGGTAAGTGATTCCGACATGGTACTCCTGGCGAGAGATATTTCCAAGCAGATTGAGAAAGAATTGGAATATCCGGGTCAGATTAAGGTGAATTTGATCAGGGAGTCGCGTGTCACGGATTATGCCAAATAGACGAAGAGCAGAATACTTTAAAAAAGAACCCGATAAAACGGGTTCTTTTTTATTAGTCCGCCCATATACTTTATGAGACAGGTCGTCTGCTGATCTGTTATGCCGGATCTGACCGGAGCCGAAAAATGAGAGGGGGAGGCAGGATGGCAGAAAAAAGGATATCAGGATATACATATGTTCCGGCAGTCATTGGGAATCTGCTGGGTTCCATTACTCTTTTGATCTGCATAGAACGGGAGAGGGAAGAACTGTCGGACTGGTGGATCGGGATGTACGGCTTGAATTCGCTGGATAGCTTGTCCTCTGGAAATTTTACGCTGTATCTTCTGCAACAGAGGATCGGGCAGATCGCATTGTTTGTGCTGCTTAGCGCCATCGCGACCTATCCTGTTGCGGCTGCCGGTTTTAATCTGGTCTGGGGCTGGTTCTACGGACTGGTTTCCGCGGGGCTTGTCTTCCGGTTCGGCTGGAGGGGCGCGCTCTTGGGAGGCGCATGCTTTTTCCCGCAATTCCTGCTCTATTTTCTCGCGGTGGGCCTTGGGGCAAAATGGCGTGAAAGGCCGGGAAAAAACGCGGATTCCGGTCAGAAGCTACAATATTTTCTTCACTTTTTGGTGATATTTTTCCTGTGCGCGCTAGCACTTTATTGGGAGCTCAGGGTGCAAAAAAAATTTTTATTCCCATATTTTCAAGATTTGGTATGAGGAATATTATGTAAATACCTTATTTGGTGGAAAGTGGCTGAAACCCTAGAAAAACCGAGGATTTCGGGGAAAAATAGTGTTTGATTTTATGTAAATTAGACAGTATAATATAAATAATTCTTATGTTACGATTCAGATTAAAATGAGGGGTTGCGAGATGGTACAAAAGATTGATGAGTTCGTCGGGTATCTGGAGGATATCAGGCGGGCCAGCAGGAATACGGTCATGTCCTACAGGCGTGATCTGATGAAGCTGTGCCGCTTTTTATCGGATGCCGGATATGAGACATGGGAGCAGGTAACGTCGACGGCGTTGAACGGTTACCTGATGGAGTTGGAAAAACAGGGAATGTCTTCGGCGACAGCTTCCAGGAACACAGCTTCTGTGAAGGCATTTTTTCGGTATCTGCTGAAAGAGGGCGGAGTGAAGGAGGATGTGGCTGAGAATCTGTGTCCTCCCAAAATTGAAAAAAAGTTGCCGGAAGTGCTTACGGTGGAGGAGATCAATCTGCTGCTTGACCAGCCGGGCAGGGAGACACCCAAGGAGATCCGGGACAGGGCGATGCTGCATCTGCTATATGCGACGGGAATGCGGGTTTCAGAGCTGATCAGCCTGAAGGTGGGCGATGTGAATCTGCCCATGAACTATCTCCAGTGCCAGGATCATGTTAAGGGCGTTAGGGTGATCCCGTTCACGAATGAGGCGAGAGCCAGCCTGGACTATTACCTGAAGCACGCAAGGAATGTGATGTGTTGTGAGGAGCAGGAGTATCTGTTTACGAATTATCAGGGCGCGCCTATGACCAGGCAGGGGTTTTGGAAGATCATCAAGTTCTATGCATCGAAGGCGGGGATTGAGAAGGATATCACACCCCATATGATACGGCATTCCTTTGCCATGCACCTGGTGGAGAACGGGGCCGACCTGAAGGCGGTACAGGAGATGCTGGGGCATTCGGATATTTCTACAACGCAGATCTATGTGAAGGCGGGGCCGGAGCAGCGCCTGAAAGATGTGTATGATAAGGCGCATCCCAGGGCGAATTTTAGCTGATGGAGGCTTGCGGGAAATGAAGGCGGGAAAAATGCCGCCGGGACAGAGGAGGATTTTTCAAGATATAATGAGAAAGGATAGAAAGACCAGATGGATCTGCGGCGCGGTGGTATCGTGTACCCTGCTGCTTGCGGGCGTGATGGCCGGGGGAGAACGGTCTCTGGCCGCATGGAAGGAAGAGGAAAAGGGCACGATGTACCTGCAGGAGGACGGCGCGCCCACAGTCGGATTTATGGAGAAGGACGGGCATACCTATTATTTTGATAAAGACGGATACCTGAAGAAGGGGAAGTTTTATGTGGAG
>CAMHJT010000257.1 GCA_946185495.1 uncultured Clostridiaceae bacterium
GCGCTTCATTCCGGCCGCCCTGCTGGTTCATTCCATCCCTTTGGGATCCGGCTTCTTCCTTCTGTGAAGTTCCACCATTTGACTCTGTATCGCGCCCTATGTTTTTATTTTGATCCTTCTTTTCATTTTCTTCTGCCGGTATACCGGACTTAGCAGACTCCTCTTTTTGAACAGGCATACCATTTTCCTGTGCCTTCCTGTTGGGACTTCCCGGCGTCACCACGCGGTCCGGCGCCCCGGAGAGGATCTCCTGCACCGGCTTTTCCCTGAAAGCCTCCACATCCTTCCCATCCCCGGCTTCTTCAAAGGATTTATACCGTCCGACGCTCATACCCTGCCGGTCTGCCTCACGGTGTTCCCTTTTTGTGGAAGTGGAAAGCAGATAGGAAATGCTGCTGTCCGTCTGTTCCTGCATTTCCGTCATGAACTGCTCAACCTCCTGCTGCAGGCGTTCCTTTTCCCCCGCATGGTCTGAGGCAATGTTGACAAGAAAATAATCCTCGCTGTTCTGATCCAGATACGCGGCGTCCCGCATCACCTCGGCGGTTGCCTGCATGGCTTCTGTAAGGCTGCTTTTTCTGCCGGCCTTTTCTTCGATCTTCGCGACAATCTCCTGCCCGTCGCTGTTCATCGCCTGGATATCGATCACCTGCTGCCTGCGGTTGATTGTATATTCAATAGACGGATTCACATCCACGGACACATAGGCGTAGGGCGCTGCATTTACTGTATAATATCCTCCGGAGCAGATCAGCATAAAGGCAGCGGCGGCTGAAGCCGCGATCCTCACAATCCCCGGAGTGCTTCTTTTCTCCACCACATCAGGAAGCTCTATTGTCGCGCCAACCGGCTTGTCCGTCTTTATTTTTAATACGGTCCCGTTTTCAGCCAGAACCGCTGCCTCACCATTCCGTATTTCCAAAACAACCGCTTTCATGGCGACAACTCCTTTCTGATGTAATTCATGTATTCCGCAAGCAGTGGGTATTCCCCGTTTAAGATCTCCGCTGCAGCAATAATGTATCTGCGGTGCCGCTCCAATACTTTTCTCTTGATACCTGTCTGGTCACAGATCTCCTTGACCGGCAGGGACGCGCTTTTTCTCATGCTGTCAAACAGGATCGGATGACACAGCAAAAGCGCCACCGCTTTCGCGCAGGCGCTCTTTGTCTTCTGGGATTTCGGAGAGCATTCCGTCAGGTCGAAAAAAGAAAAACCATATGCCTGCAACAGCTGCTGTACCGCCTCAATCTCATGCCTCGTCGCTGCCTGCCCGTCCTCCATCTCCCTTTGTTCTTCGGAGAGCCGGGATGTCCTGTCATGCACCTGTCTGTACAGGGAACTTTCCATCAGATCGCTGTCACCCTGATCCTCCATGGCTCCGGGTTCCACGGAAATCTCCCTCCCATGCCGGCTCTCCTTTTCCAAATGATCGATCAGCCTGCGGCGTATGACAAGCGCAGAAAATGGAAGAAAACTGCCCTTTGTCTCATCATAGCTCCTGATTGCTTCATAAAATGCGATCATCGCGATCTGGAGCTCGTCATCGCTATCCGTCACATACCGGTGTACCGTCTTGTACACCGTGCTGATCACGAATCCTTTATGCTGTTTGATAAATTCATCTATCTGTGACCGGTTCTCCCTGATCCTCAGAACCTCATCCTCAATTCCGGTATCCTTCATCCTGCGTATCCTTCAGCGCGCTGTGGAAGTATTTTCGGCTCTGCCACAGCTTTCTTGTAAATATCAACCATCATGCTTCTGTTCTTCATTATACGCAATCCAGATTTTGAGTGTCAAGTAATTTTATCCGCCCGGATGGCAATCCCATAACTTTTCGTGTCTGTTGAACAGGTCCAGAAGCAGCTGCGCAGCGGGTGAAGCTGACGCGTCCTGATTCACCCGCCGCATGGCTTCAAACACTTTTTTCACCGTCTGCGCAGTAAATGCGCAGATCTTCTAAGTCATTGCTCCCGCCAGTCCCTTATTCCTGCACTACTCCCTTTTTCAGGGTATATTTTGTGCCCTTTACTTTTACGGTGCCAGTCTTTGTGGATTTGACGCCCTTCTTTACATAAACGCTCTTGTCCCCGCTCTCCACGATGCCTGTATATTTCTTAAATACGCCGTTCTTGAAATACAGATATTTGCCATTCACCTTCTTAAGGCCTGTCACCTTTTGGAAATATCCGTCCTTAAAATACAGCTTCTTCAGACCGTATCTCTTCATGCCTGTGAATGAATCGACCACGCCCTTTTTCACATAGACATAGGTTCCATCCACCTTTACAACGCCTGTCTTTGAAGTGGCCACAACACCCTTCTTCAGATAATAAGTGCCATCCTCTGTCTCTACCAGCCTTGTGCCTGTAAGCTTTTCGCCATCCTGATACAGGTAGGTCTTTCCTTTTTCCTTGCGTACCTCAATGTCATTTTCTACGGACTCCTCCTTTTCTTCCGTGGTCTCTGTTGTATCGCTGGTTTCCCCGGCATCCGTAT